>JAVCCP010000067.1 GCA_030765405.1 Candidatus Ancaeobacter aquaticus
GCGTCTTAAACATGGATCTTTGGAAGAATGGATTAAAAAAACATTAGAAATTTATATCCATAATCCTGATATTGATCCCTATTCACTCTTGCCCCCCCCATAATTCCCCCCTTTACTCACCGGTTACCTTATTTTACTCTCTACCCCTTGACATGCACATTTGAATGATGTATAATACAGTTAAGAGTGCAAGATAATTAAGGAGGGGTATATGAAAGCATATAGGGAAAGAAGAAAATCACCGAGGATTCAAGTTGATGGAGAGATGCTTCTCGATGTGCGTAGCCAAGACTTCATAAAGGCGAACACTATCAATATCAGTTCTTCTGGAATTCATTTCATGAGTGCGGTTGCTATTCCCCTTTTTAGAGAGCTTGAAATAACATTGACTATTAATCATGTGTCCAAAAATCGTAATATTGAAGAAATAAAATGCCATAGTGTTGTTGTGCGCTGTGAACCGAAAGGATCAAAGTGGTTTGATGTTGCATTGTTCTTTATTGATATACCTAAAGAATCAAAAATGTGTATTGAGAAGTACATAGAGCATAAGGTTGGAGCAAAGAAAACAGTATGTTGATACAGTAGATGTTCGTGATAAGATGTTCGTGATAAAAAGTGCAGATTATGTGAATAATCTGTTTTTTTTATCACTGTTTTTTGATAAAATATTATGCAGAGATGGTTTGAGTAATTAACCAGGAGTTTTCTATGGTTACGATAGAACAGATATTAAAAATAATGATTGAAAAGAACGCCTCAGACTTACATCTTAAAGTCAATTGTCCCCCGACAATGCGGATTAATAAAGAGCTTGTTGCAATGGAAATGGATGCGATTGGCGATGATGAGATTCAGGCTATAGCATCTGGCCTAATGAATGAGCGACAGCAAGATGTTTTTGATAAAAAATCTGAAATTGATTTTGCGTATTCATTGCCGTCAGTTGGTCGTTTTCGAACAAATATCTTTGTCCAACGCGGAACGATCGGCATTGTGATGCGATCGGTGAAGACTGTTATTCCTACATTTAGTGACCTTACACTACCTGGAAAACTATTTGAAAACATTATTAATAAGAATAATGGGATTATTATTGTGTGTGGCCCAATGGGATGCGGAAAGTCATCAACGCTTGCAGCGTTGATTGATTATATCAATAGGGTCGAGAGGGTGAATATCGTTACCGTTGAAGATCCCATAGAGTTTCTCCATACAGATAAAAAAAGTATAGTTAATCAGAGAGAAGTGGGGATAGATACTCATTCCTTTAAGGATGCGCTCCGTTATATTATGCGGCAGGATCCGGACGTGATTGCTATAGGAGAAATGAGAGATGCTGAAAGTCTCAATGCGTCAATGATGTCTGCAGAAATTGGTCATTTGGTGTTAACAACATTACACTCAGTGACTGCTGCCCAATCAGTAGCAAGGATGCTTGAGTTTTATCAAGTGGAAACGCGTGATCAAATACGCAGACAATTATCTGATGTTTTACATGCTGTTATATGTCAGCGTTTAGTGCCCAGAGCTGACGACAAAGGTCTTGTTCCAGTTCTTGAAGTCATGATTGTCACCCCTACGGTAAAAAAACTTATCTATAATAACCAGTTGGATAAATTGCCCGCTGCAATAGAACTGGGAAAAGAATTTGGTATGCACAATTTTAATCAATCTTTTATACAGTTAGTTAATGATGAAATAATTACAAAAGAAGTTGCGTTAACACATTCACTCAATCCTGAGGCGCTCAAGTTGAATTTGCAGGGCATATTTCTTGATGATTCTCACAGAATATTGGATGCCTGAGGGCTCATGCAACGCAAAACAAGAGATATAATCAGTCAACTCACATCTTCTGAAAAGATTCTCATTCCGTTTAAACGCTCCGCCTATAACAGTGTCGCATTGGTATATCCACAAAGTTATTATATCGGGATGAGTAGTTTGGGATACCAAAGTGTTTATGCCATGCTGAATGCACGAAATGATACCCAGTGTGACCGCGCGTTTTCTTTTGATACTGGTGAAATATTTACCCTGGAAACACGAAGGACACTCAGAGACTTTGATATTGTCGCATTTTCGATATCGTATGAGAATGATTTCCTTAATGTAATTACAATGCTTCAGGAGTCAGGTATCCCGCTTTTTAGCTCTGAGAGGTCCGATAAGGATCCTCTTGTAATAGCCGGAGGGGTATGCTCTTTTATTAATCCCGAACCGTTACGAAACATTGTTGATGTTTTCCTTATTGGTGAGGCTGAAGCTATTCTCGATCCTTTTATGGATATATATAGTGATAAGAAAACTATGCAAAGAGATACCCTGTTACAATCGCTATCATCTGTAGAGGGGGTATATGTACCTGCGTTGTACAACAAAAACAATGATAAGCGAATAAAAAAACAATATGTAGCCGATATTAATACCTGCAATACATCGTCGAGCGTTCTCGCTACCGGTACTGAATTTGCGAATCGCAATCTTATAGAATTGTCACGAGGATGTCCTAGAGGATGCCGTTTTTGTGCCGCCAAATATATATATTCAAATGCTAGATACAGGGATATTGAAAATATAATCCCCATGATCGAAAGAGGAATGGCCTTTACTAATCTTGTTGGTTTTGTTGGTGCGAGTGTCTCAGATTACCCCTATATCGAAGAATTGTGCAGGTATGTTTTGGCACATGACTTGAAGATGTCTGTATCAAGTCTCAGGGCGGATTCGGTGAGTGATATATTGCTCAGAGCACTGACTCAAGGCGGACAACGGGAGATAACTATAGCTCCGGAAGCAGGGACACAGAGGTTGAGAAATCTCATTCAAAAGGGGATTACACTCGTAGATATCATTGAAAGTGCAGAAAATGCAAAAAGGCATGGTATTATCCGACTTAAATTATATTATATGTATGGATTGCCGACCGAATCGATTGATGATATTGATGGCATTGTTAGTGAGGCTATTGAAATATCTCGTATACTGCCCTTACGGCTTAACCTAACACCATTTGTACCTAAACCACACACACCGTTTCAATGGTGTTCTATGGAGTCTGGCGGTAACCTTAAAGAAAAACTGTCGTATATTAAAGCTCGCTTAAAGGGTGAGCGCCGAATTAAGATTACCAGTGAAAGTGCTAAGTCCGTCCTTCTCGAAGCGTTACTTGCACGCGGCGACGTTATATTTGATAAAAATACCGTTAACCTGAAACCGCAGGAAATAATAAAACACAATCCTTCTATACGTAAGATATCTTTGGATGAGGCTCTTCCGTGGGATTTTATTGATAATGGGATTGATAAAGAATATTTAAAAAAAGAATATAACAAAAGTATTATTTCTCAATCCCCTGGTGATATATGACGGTAATGATATCTCACAAAGAAGCATATGGGGTACCCTATATTGAGTATGATGAGTTAACCCCTTATGCTGGCATTAAGTGCATTACAACACTTCGTTCAATCCTGCAGCGTGAAGAGGTAGCCAAAATTGCTTCACGCATTATCAGTGGTTCACCCAAAAAAGTATTTACTGTCAGTCAGGTTCATGGTGATAGATATGTGTTGGTAAAAGATCATTATATGGCTGGACAGCATAAAGAGAGAGAATGCGCTGATGCGATTATCACAACTGCTAAGCGTTTTCCCATAGCAATGTATACTGCGGATTGTCTTCCCATACTGTTGTTTGATGAGGCGTGTACCGTGTGTGCCCTCATTCATGCAGGGAAGATGGGAACGCAAAAAGAGATAACGTACAAAGTTGCTAAGAAAATAAAAGAAATGGGCCAAAATATAGTACACGCAATTATTGGTCCTTCTATAGGCCCATGTTGTTATGAAATTGATCTGTGGAGTAATAATGAAACACAGCTGCAGAAAGCTGGCATAGCAAAGATCCATAATGTGGGGATATGTACTTCATGTAATACAGACACTTTTTTTTCATATAGGAAAGAAAAGGGAACCCAAGGTAGACTGGTTACGGTCGCGCAGTTGGAGTAAGAATTAAGCCGGTAATAAAGAAACGCTAAAAATGATTTGTAGTTGTTATCCTCTGAGTATATAGTAGTAATTATTATGTAGATATTATCTGGAGTAACCGTGTATGTATGCTGAAGATATACAAAAAAATGTGACATTAATAAAAAGAAATATAGATGAAGCTTGTAGGGTATCCGGAAGATCTACGCGTGAGGTAACGCTTATGGGCGTTACCAAAACAGTAGATGTCGACGCGATAAGAGAAATTATATCATGTGGGATAAAAGATATAGGCGAGAGTAAAATACAGGATGCAACGCGGAAACATTCTCATATTTCTCAAGAGGTTAACTGGCACCTGATTGGTCATCTGCAGACAAACAAGGTCAAGCATGCAGTACAGATCTTTGATTATATACATTCAGTTGATAGTGTAAAACTGGCTCGGGTAATATCTCTGAGAGCTGAAGAGATAGGTAAGACAATAAAAATTTTTGTAGAAGTAAATGTTTCCGGTGAAGAAACAAGGTATGGATTTTCCCACGAGGATGTGGCTCCGGCGATAGAAGAAATGTTGTTAATGAATAATATTCAGGTTGTTGGTTTGATGACTATGGCTCCTTTCACTGATGATCCTGAATGTGCTCGGCCATATTTTAAACAACTAAGAGAGTTAAAGGAATCCATTAATGCAAAAAATAGTGTTGATAAAGAGCTGTCTGAATTATCAATGGGTATGAGTAATGATTATCCTGTTGCAATTGAAGAGGGGGCCACAGTTGTCAGGGTAGGTACTGCACTTTTTGAAGCCAGTAGTGAAATATAAAAATATATTAATTAATGGAGTAAATACTTATGAATGAAAAAAATATGTTGAGTAATAAAAAAATTGGTGTGATAGGTGTGGGGAACATGGGAAGTGCACTTGTTCATGGTATTGTTGAGTCAAAGCTTGTTGATGTATCACGGATATATGTTTGTGATTGTGTGCCGGCCAAATGCGATTCAAAAAAAGATCTTGGGATTAATGTGGTAAACTCTCATAGAGAGCTTGTCACGCTTGTGGATATTGTTATTCTTGCGGTAAAGCCCCAAACAATACATGGTGTTTTAGAGGAAATAGTAGGCTCATTAAGTAAAGGCACTCTCATTATATCTATTGCCGCAGGTGTATGTTTAGAAAAATACGAAACTGTTCTTGTCCAGAGTCCTGTAATTCGCGCTATGCCAAATTTGCCTGTGGTAACAGGAAGCGGAGTCGTTGCAATTGCTCCGGGGAAGAATGCCACTGAAGAGCATATGCTGTATGCAAAAGCTATATTTAATGCAGTAGGTAAGGTTGTTGTTGTAGAAGAGCGTATGATGGACGCTATAACTGCAGTCAGTGGGAGCGGCCCTGCATATGTGTACTATTTTCTTGAAAGTTTCATTGATGGTGCCGTTAATCTTGGATTATCTAAAGAACTAGCTTTTCAATGTGTGTATGAAACCGTTTTAGGGTCATTACAATTACTGGAAAAACATAATGAGTCACCGGGAGAATTACGAAAAAAAGTGACTTCGCCCGGCGGTACGACAGAGGCAGCTTTGCGGTATCTTGATGAGATACAGTTTCATGAACATATGGGTAAAGCTCTGGAACAAGCCGCTAAAAGATCTAAAGAACTTTCGAGCGGTGCATGACAAAGATAGACGTTACTGAAACAAAAGCGGGGCTTATTCTTAAGGTAAAAGTGCAGCCAAAAGCAAATCATGATCAGGTTATAGGCATGTATGATGGTGGCATTAAGATAAAGATACAATCCCCTCCCGTTGATGGTAAAGCTAATAAGGCGTGTGAGTCGTTTCTTTCCAAGCTACTGGGCATTCCTAAAGGGGGCGTATCGCTTGTTAAAGGTCTTACCTCGAAAAATAAGATGTTTAGAATATCCGGGTTGGACAAAAATGAACTGGTAGCTATCTTAGAAAAGTATGTGTGATTGTACCAAAAATATTTTTAGAATCTATTTTTATACGTCTTCTCGATTTTTTCGGCTACATCCTTAAATGATATATCAATGGTATATATTTTTTTGTATTCATTGAGCGCTTCTGGGATTTTCCCCATTTCTTCGTACGTAGCAGCCAAATTGTATATAATGTCTTTTTTCAGGGGAGTCATTTCTGTGAGGGATTCTATAGCAGTTGAATATTGTTCTATTGCAAGATCAAACATTTTCTTAGAGGTGAAACATACACCAAGATTATTCAGTGTTTGAATTGTTTTATTAGGATTCTTAACAGCGAGTTGGAATTCGGTGATGGCTTTATCTATCATACCGGTTTTCATATACAGTGAGCCGAGATCAAAACGAAGATTTAAATTCGTAGGAAATTGTTCCACTTGTTGCAGGCATGAAGCCAGGAGAAGGTTAGTCTTTTTCTGCTCTAGGTTTTTGAGTGTTGTTTGTAGATCATTATTTTCCGGGCTATCAACAAGCTGTTCTTTAATTTTGTGTATTTTAAGATCAATACTTTTGCTCTCGATCTGTGCAAGAATATCTTTGTATGTCAGATCAGATGGGCTGAGCGAAATACACTTTTTAATATATTCAGCAGCCTTATTGTAATCATGTGTTTGAAAATAAAGCTCTGAAAGATTGCTCAAGGTATCAAGATTGTCAGGGGAGAAGTCAAGTTTTCGTTCCAGAGAATAAATTATTTCATTTAATTCATCTTCAGATTTTGTATGTTTTGCCTCTTTTTCAAACAACTTGGCTTGTTCTTCATCTTTGATTTTTTCTCTAAAACTTTCGAGTCTATCCCATGAGCTTTGCTTGATTGTTCCTAATGCGGCGATTTTCCTTAATTCCGGGCTTGCATCAGGATCATCAGGGGATATAGATAGTACATCTTCGTAGCACAGCCTAGCATCGTTAAGGTGTCCTAAATCCTTATGGATCCGTGCGAGCTCCTTAATAGTAGAGACATCTCTTTGATCAACAAGTCGCAGTGCATTTAGGGTATCAATAGAGATGTCTATCATGCCATTTCTTTCAGCGGTCTGCGCAAGCTTTAAGAGTACAAACTTATTTTTAGGGTGAATGAGCAATATCTTCTCTAATTCATTGATTGCTTTGCTCCAATATTCTTTAGAAAAATAGTAATGCGCTTTGAGAAATGGCACAGCTCCTAATATGAGCTTAAGGTACGTGACAAAAATAGGCGGATGTTCAAGATCATATTTTTTAAATTGTGCAAGACGTAATTTCCTTCTGCATACAGAATAGAATGGTGCTACTGAGAGTGCACCCTCAAATAGGGGGATGGCATAATCATAATTGGAATTATCGAGTGCCTGCTCTCCCTTTTCAAATAAATCTACCGCTTTTTTTGGTGTTTCTTTGGTAATCTCTTTTGGCATGTATCCCTCATAAATATTTTTAGTCTAACATCTTACAGCGAGAAATGGTGTTTGTCAATTAATTTTTAACGTTAAATATGCCTTCAAAAAGATAGTTCATCGAAGCAATAATAATTATATTGACAACAGGCATCGTCTCTGGTTTAATTATCTTTTGAATTATCGGAATGTCGTGAGAGGAGTGGGCAAAACCCACTCTTTTGTATTCTAAACGAAAATTGGAATTAATTACGTAAAAAATATGAGAGGCTCACTATGAGTGGTGACTTAATTGCCGTATTAGATTATTTGGAGAGAGAAAAGGGTATCGAAAGGGAAACGCTCATATTGGCTATAGAATCATCTCTACTTTCCGCATCGCGTAAAAGCGTGGGTACCGCAACAGATGTCTCCATTGAGGTTGACAGAAAAACATTAAAGATAAGAGCTTTTGGCGATTTTGATGTTGTTAAAAAGGTTTCTGACCCACAACAAGAGATTGATTTTGAAAAAGCAAAAACGATTGATCCTGATTGTCAAATAGGTGATAAGATAAAGATTGAGGTTACCCCAAAGAATTTTGGGCGTATTGCTGCACAGACTGCCAAACAAATTATGATACAAAAGATCAGGGAAGCAGAAAGAGACATAATTTTTAATGAGTATAGAGAACGTATAGGGGAGATTGTTACCGGTTTAGTCAGGCGGTATGATCATGGAAACGTGGTTATTGATCTTGGTAAAACTGAGGCTATTATGCCGTATAATGAAAAATGCCCTATAGAGGATTATCCTATTAGTAGTCGTTTTCGCGGTTATGTTGTTTCTGTTAAGACATCGTCAAAAGGACCTGAAATTGTGCTTTCGAGATCTCATCCGAATTTTGTTAAAAGGCTTTTTGAGCTGGAAGTACCTGAAATATATGATGAAACCGTAGAGGTTAAAGCAATAGCACGTGAGGCTGGGTATCGCACAAAAATCGCGGTGTTTTCAAGCGATGAAAAGGTTGATCCCGTGGGAGCATGTGTTGGTATGAGAGGTTCTCGCGTTAAGAATATTGTTAATGAACTTAGTGGAGAGAAGATTGATATTATTCCGTGGAGTGAGGATGTAGCGACATTTGTAAAAAATGCGTTGAGTCCTGCTAAAGTTAAACATATAGATCTTGATACAGAGCATAATGCGGCAACGGTAATTGTTGAAGCCGATCAATTGTCTCTTGCAATTGGTAAAAAGGGACAGAATGTCCGATTAACATCTAAACTTGTTGGCGTAAAAGTCGATGTTAAAAAGATTGATGAAGAAAATGGGATCGGTGATATAACCCCGAACTTAATACATGTTCCAACTCAGAAGACAACTGTAAATAAATTTGAAGGTGCTATAGAACAAGCAGCAGCGAACTTAATGCAAATTTCTTGCATAGGAACAAAGATGGCGCACAGTTTGGTTGAGGCAGGGTTTACCAGTATTGACGGTTTAGTTGAAGCTGACCCTTCAGATTTATGTGCAATTTCTGGTATTGGAGCAAAAAAGGCGGAAAAAATCGTTGAAACAGCTATGGAGTTAAAAGAAAAGAAAAAGTAGTTCTATATTGAACAGATTTATTTAAGAGGTTTGATATAGCACGTTATCTAAGGTGAATATGAGAGTACATGAACTTGCAAAAGAGCTTGGCCTGGTGAGTAAAGACCTTATTACAAAACTCAAAGAACTTGGGTGTGATGTAAAAGGTCATATGAGCAGTATTGATGATGATACAGTTAATAAGGTTAAAGGTGCAGCTGGGGCCCAAGATGTCACTGTCCGCAGTAAACCAGCTAAAGAAATTCCCGCAAAAACTGAAAAGGAAGTAAAAAAAAGAGGCCGCAAGAAGAAGGAACAAGACCCTTCTAAAGATGATGCGGTAAAAGAAATAAAGAAGACCTCAGAAGAAGTTCCCTCAGAGACTATAGAAGAAACTATCCCCCATGTTGAAGAACCAAAAGAAGAAATCGTTGATCAAGAGGTTTCCCCCGAAGATATTTCTGAAGATATTATCGAACTTCTTATGCCTATTTCTGTGAAAGATTTTGCTGATGAGTTAGCATTAAAGCCAAATGAATTAATCATGAAGCTGATGAAAAAAGGGGTATTCGCATCAATCAATCAAACACTCGATTTTGATACGTGCAGCGCTCTTGCTAGCGAATTTGGTTTCAAGATAGTAGAAAAAGAACCAGAGCAAATTATTGAAGAGATCATTCAGCATGAAGTTCTTTGTGTTGATGAAGTTGATGATGAAAAAGATTTGCGTCCACGGTGGCCGGTGGTTACTTTTATGGGGCATGTCGATCATGGCAAAACATCATTATTAGACTATATACGTAATGCGAAAGTGGCCGCAGGAGAGAAAGGCGGTATCACACAACATATTGGTGCCTATGAAGTAGTGACTAATCGGGGGCACATTACGTTTCTTGATACTCCTGGCCATAAAGCGTTTACTGAGATGCGTGCACGTGGTGCTAATGTAACGGATATTACGGTACTGGTTGTTGCCGCTGATGATGGTCCGATGCCCCAGACGTACGAAGCAATTGATCATTCGTTGGCTGCAGAGGTGCCTATCCTTGTCGCGATAAACAAAATTGATATTCCCGACTCAAATCCTGATACGGTAAAACGAAAATTATCTGAAAAAGAGCTTACCCCTGAAGATTGGGGTGGCAAGACAATCTATGCGCCAGTATCTGCAAAAACGGGCGAGGGGATCGATGATCTTCTCGAAATGATACTCTTACAAGCCGAAATTATGGAGCTTAAAGCAAACCCCAACCGGCGTGCATATGGTGTTGTTGTTGAAGCAAAGACATCAAAAAAGAAGGGACATGTTGCTACGGTTTTAATTTTGAAAGGTACTCTCAAGGTAGGGGATCCAATATTTTGCGATAAGTATAGCGGTAAAGTGAGAGCCCTTTTTAATGATAGGGGGCAAAGTATTAGAAAAGCCGGGCCGGCGACACCTGTTGAAATATTAGGTATTAGCGGTGCACCTGAAGCCGGATCTGAATTTTTTGTTACCAAAACAGAAAAAGAGGCACGTGAAATCAGCGAAATAAGTTCACATAGGAGTAAAATGGCATCATGGACTGCTTACAAACATCTGACTCTTGAGGACTTATATCGCGAGATCGTTGAGGGCAAGACAAAAGAGTTGAAATTAATAATAAAAAGTGATGTGCAGGGCTCCTTGGAAGCACTGAGAAAATCTCTCGAAGAGTTAGGCACAAAGGCCGTGACCGTTAAAGTAATACATGAAGGAACAGGTGATGTTAGCGAAAATGATATTATGCTTGCTGCCGCATCGAACGCTATTGTAATAGGATTTCATGTAAAAACCGATTCTAAAATGCGCGATCTGGCACGAAAAGAGCTTGTTGAAATGCGCCTATATAGTATTATTTACAACGTGGTAGATGATGTAAGAAATGCTATGGAAGGATTGTTAGAGCCAACGTATACTGAAACAATTATGGGGCATGCTGAAGTGAGAAAAGTATTTTCGGTATCTAATGCAGGAAAAGTTGCCGGATGTTTTGTGAAAGATGGAAAAATACTCAGAAATGCTAAGGTCCGTGTTTTAAGAGGGGATGAAATTGTACATGATGGTGAGCTTAGTTCTCTTAAACGGTTTAAAGATGAAGTAAAAGAAGTTGGCCGTGATTTTGAATGCGGTATTCGACTTGTGAGTTTTGATAGTTGGCAAGAACTAGATATGATAGAAGCATATACTCTAGAATCATCAGCAACAAAATTGTAACCTTCCAAGCAGTATGCAAAACTACTGTGGGTATCCTGCAAATGGCCATAAATACACCAGGTTGTTGCTCTTTCAAGGAGAAACGAATGGTTGGCCCTCATTCAGAGACTTAATAACAAATAATATTGCTGCTTGGTTTTGCGCAATTGAACTTCATGATTATATGAATAGAGATATGATAACAAGAGAGCGAATATAGGGTGTAAAATGGGTTCACGGATGTTGAAGGTAAACAGTTTGATGAAGCGGGAAATAAGCCAGATAGTTCAACAAGAGCTCAAGGATCCGCGTATAGGATTTGTTACGATTATTGGTGTCGAAGTAGCCAATGATTTGCGGCATGCAAAAGTATATTGCTCTGTGATGGGCGATAAAGCCAAAAAAGATGAGTCTATGAGGGGTCTAAAGAATGCCAAAGGATATATACAAAGTGAATTAGGGTCTCGCATAAGAATTAGATATATTCCAGAATTGCATTTTATCCTAGATGAAACTCTTGATTATAGTATGCATATAGAAGAAATGTTAAGGAAAATACATGATGAAAAGCCGATATCTCTAGAGGAAAATACTATAGAAGATGATCAATAAATTTTGATGAGGAAAGAAAATGCAGTGCAATAATACTGAAAAAATTATTCAGGTTATAAAAAACGAGAAAAAGTTTACTTTGTTTACTCATGAGTCTTCCGATGGAGACTGTATCGGAAGCCAGCTTGCTTTTGCCCGAGCATTAAAAAAATTAAAGAAAGACGTCATTTGTGTGGGAGAGCGTGTTCCGCTTAAGTATCAATTTCTCTATTCTCAAGAAACGATACATGCCCGAGATCCGCGCAAAGATACGGCTAGTCGTGTTGCGGTATTCTTCGACACAACCTCATTAGATAGAGTTGCGGGTGCTTCAGTAAGCGACTTAAAAAAATATAAAACATTGATTAACATAGACCATCACGTTAGTAATGATCGTTTCGGAACCTATAACCTGATAGATGCTAGCGCATCAAGTGTTGGGGAAATGATATACACTTTGCTTGTAAGAGCTGCCGTAGAGATAAGCCCTGATATTGCAGCACCGCTTTATGTGGCGATATTGACTGATACCGGTATGTTCCAATATGCAAATACTACACGTTCTACACATGCGGTTATTGGTGCACTTTTAGAGTCGGGAATAGACCAATTCCGTATATATCAACATGTGTATGAGAATGTACCTCTTGCAAAACTAAAACTTCTTCAATATGCTTTAGCGACTTTACAGATAGATGGCCATGGTAAAATTGTGTCAATGTGGTTAACGCGTACAATGTTTAAGAAAGCTCATGCCCGCGAGGAATTGTCCGAAGATGTTATTAACTATGCGCGAAGTGTTGAAGGATCTGTTGTTGCAGTTGTCTTTAAGGAAACGGAAAAAAGAGGTGTGATCAAAGTCAGTCTACGTTCAAAATCAAAAAAAGCTGATGTAAATAAAATTGCTGCGTGTTTTGGCGGTGGCGGACATAGTGCTGCCGCGGGATGTACCATACGTGGTGCAAAAAAAGTGGTAGAGAAAAAAGTAATAAACACGATCAAAAAAGTTATTGTGAAGGTGTAGTTAGTAGGTCTTTTTTGGGTAAAATATCCTAGCCCGCTATTTGTTCAAAGGTCATATCATAAGATACACAGTTGGTACGGAATATGTATACATATATAGACCCCAAGTTTAACCTCAAAAACACATTGCTCTGTGGTCAATGTTTTCGATGGCGGCTTCATTCGGATACATATTATGGCGTTGTGGAATCGCATCTGTTAGGTGTTCGGCAAAACAACACGCAATTACATGTAACGGTAAGCCCTTCTGTTTCTAACGATCAGTTCGTTCGGGATTATTTTAATTGTGCATTTTCCTCCGATGAAATACTGAAATCATTTCCCATAGATGTATATGTCAAACAGGCAATGGTAGCTTCAGAAGGTATACGAATTCTTAAACAGGATCTTTGGGAAACAATTGCATCATTCATTATTTCAATCAATAAAAATATTCCGGCTATTATTACAATAATAGAAAACCTATCGATGCAGTACGGTAAGAAAATAGATGTGGGGACATCACTTGATCTAAAGGATCATTATTCTTTTCCGGATATAGCAACGATTGCCCGCACAACGCCAAGTGCTTTGAGGGAGAGCGGTATGGGGTTTCGAGCAGAATATCTATCCAAGACAAGTCAAATGATAGAAGATGGTGTTATCGATCTATCGAACTTAAAAAAGATGGGCATTGATGAAGCACTTAGCGTGTTGCAAACGCTTCCGGGTGTTGGGCCAAAAGTTGCCAACTGTATATTGTTGTATGGTTGTAATCGGTATGATGCTTTTCCAATAGATGTCTGGATGAAGCGGATATTGGAAGAATGTTATTTTAAGGGGAACAAAGTGCCACTCAAGAAATTAGGTCAGTTTGCAAAAAAATATTTTGGGCCTTACAGAGGATATGTGCAACAATATCTGTATTATTGGGCACGTTCACAAGGAAAGAAAAATAAATAGCGAGATATATAATGGACGGATTATTTATTATTAATAAGCCAACACATATGACATCATTTGATGTTGTTCGGAAAATAAGAAAAATATGTAATGTAAAAAAAGTGGGACATGCGGGAACTCTTGACCCCCAAGCCACCGGTGTCCTTTTAGTAGGAGTAGGGAAGGCAACCAAATGCATGAAATATTTTGAGGGTATGTATAAAGTCTATAAGGCGCGTATGACACTTGGGGTTACGACTGATACTCAAGACTCAACAGGAAAGGAACTTTCAAAGAAAGAATGTGGAGCAATATCTCAAGAAGAAGTCAGACTTGTTATGGAAAACTTTTTGGGTGAGACTAGTCAGGTTCCGCCAATGGTGTCTGCCCTGAAACATAAAGGAAAACCATTATATAAGTATGCCCGAGAAGGAGTCGAAATCGAGAGGAAAAGCCGTACGATACAAATACATGATATGTATGATGTGTCATACGCTTTACCGGAAGTGTATTTCACCGTAAAATGTTCAAAGGGAACATACATAAGAACTCTCTGCCATGATATTGGATCACGCCTTGGATGTGGTGCTGTTCTTTCAGGGCTTGAACGTCTTGCGGTAGGTCCCTTTACGATTGATGATGCACTTTCTCTAGACGAAATTGATCAAAGTGGCAATAATAGTATACCGATTGAAAAACTTATGGCGTATGTTGACAAATAGAGGATAGAAATAATGGAAATTATACAAGATATAGAGTCTATGCGACAACCGCTCAAGAACACAGCTGTTACGATAGGTACTTTTGATGGCGTGCATATCGGGCATCAGAAGGTGATAAAAGCTGTTGTGCGATCAGCAAAGAAAATTAAGGGTAAAAGTGTCGTTGTAACATTCTATTCTCATCCGCACAAAACCATAAAGGGAGAGGATACACGTGTGCATATCACGTCGCCTCAACACAAAATCAGAATGATAGAAGAGCTTGGTGTTGATGTATGTATTTTGCTGGATTTTAAAAAAGGCGTAATTCATATGAGTGCGGAAAAATTTATCTCACACTTTCTTGTAAAACAGCTTGATGCTAAAAATATATATGTCGGATATAATTTTATGTTTGGTTCTAAACGAAAAGGTGATGTTGCTCTTCTCGAAAAAATGAAAAATACATATGGATACAATTTACATGTGTTGCCGCCGGTAATTAAAGATACTATTTGTGTGAGTAGCACTGTGATTCGAAAACTTGTGCATTCCGGAGACCTTTCTTTAGCGTCGCGTTTGTTGGGAAGAAAATATTCTCTTTATGGTACGGTTGTTAAGGGTGATACAATTGGGCGTATCCTCGGCTATCCAACAGCAAATATCATTCCTGATAATGAAATTATGCCGCCGAGTGGCGTGTATGCAGTAAAAGTGCTCTATGCCCAGTCATGGTATAATGGCGTTGTTAATATCGGGGTGAAACCGACATTTAAAAATGCGGATGATGTTAAGCTGACCGTTGAAATACACATTTTCAATTTTAATAAAGAAATTTACAATGAGTATCTTGAGATATTCTTTGTGCAAAAATTAAGAGAAGAAATGAAATTCCCTCATAAAGACGAACTTATTGAGCAGATTAAAAAAGATGAGGTAAGGGCAAAAAACCTATTGCGTGCCGTTAAGTGGCGCGGTTCTGTATAAAAATATTGAGTTTACAATTGACAATTGTTGCTATTCTGGTATCCTGTACGACGCTTCAAAAAATAAAAAAAGGGGGACGTAAGCAATGTTATTATTAAAAAAGAAAGACAATAAGAAATTGATAAAAGGAGGTGAATCGAGCGATCCTGAGATCGAAAAAATGCGCGAGATGTATGCGCAAACATTCCGTAAACTTGAAGAAAATTCTATCACAATTGGAACGATAGTTGAAATTCGTTCTGATGAAGTGTTAATTGATGTTGGATATAAATCTGAAGGGGTTATACCTGTTTCAGAGTTTAGAAATATATCAGAATATAAGATTGACGATGAAGTCGAAGTGTTGATCGAGCAGTTAGAAGATCAAAACGGCATGGTGTCATTATCAAAGCAAAAAGCTGATAAGATGCAAAGCTGGGAACGGGTTATTGCCGATTGCGAAGAAGGTAAACTCGTAAAAGGAAAAGTTACCAGAAAAGTTAAGGGCGGGTTAATGGCTGATATCGGTATTGAGGCTTTTCTTCCTGCTTCACAAATTTCATTAAGGCCAGTTAAGAATATGGACGAGTTTGTCGGTAATGAGTATGATTTTAAAGTGGTGAAGATAAACTTTGAGAGAAAGAATATTGTTGTATCAAGGAAGCAATTTTTGGAAGAATCGGTTGCTAAAGATAAATCTAAGATGATCAAAGAAATGAAAGTCGGTGATGTAAGAAATGGTTCAGTGAAAAACATCACAGACTTTGGTGTTTTTGTTGAGCTAAACGGTATTGATGGCCTGTTGCATATTACTGATATGACATGGGGAAGGATAAGCCATCCTTCTGAAATGGTTGCTATTGGTGATTCAATAGATGTGGTAATCCTTGATATTGATAATGAAAAAGAGAGAGTATCACTTGGCCTTAAGCAGAAAACAGTCAATCCATGGGAAGAGGTAGAAAAGAAATATCCTGTGGGTACAAAGGTGAAAGGTCGTGTGGTTAATCTGATGCCTTATGGCGTATTTGTCGAGCTTGAAAAAGGGATCGAAGGGTTGATCCATATTTCAGAGCTATCATGGACAAAGAGAATAAATCATCCGTCCGAAGTGTTGGCAATTGGTGATGTAGTTGAGGCGATGGTTTTGAATATTGAAAAAGACGCTAAAAAGATATCTCTAGGGATCAAACAAACCGAAGCCAACCCATGGGACAACGTTGAAGAAAAGTATGCTGTAGGCGCAAAGATCAAAGGTAAAATAAGAAATATTACAGCATATGGGGCCTTTGTTGAATTAGAAGAGGGAGTTGACGGATTAATCCATGTCTCTGATGTGTCTTGGACCAAAAAACTCAATCACCCTTCTGAAGTATTAAAAAAAGGCGATAAAGTTGAAGCATTAGTGCTTTCTGTTGACCAAAAATCCAAAAAGGTCTCATTGGGTATTAAGCAGCTAGAAACTGATCCGTGGGAAAAGATAGAAGAAGAATGTAAGGCAGGAACGATTGTGTCAGGCAAAGTTAATAAAGTAACTGGTTTTGGCGCATTTGTTGAACTGAATTATGGTTTTGAAGGATTAATTCATGTATCGCAGCTAACGGCTTCAGATGAAACACCGGCCGATATTACAACCATCATTAAAGAAGGTGATAACATTACCGCGATGGTTATAAAGGTAGATCCTTCTGAGAGAAAGATTGCTTTAAGCGTGAAGGAATACCTAAAAATGAATAAAGAATCTAAAGAAGAATAATTCATTATTTTACTTTAGTACATGATAAGGGGCTCTTCAGTGTTATCGCTGAAGAGCCCATTATTTCTAAATATACAATCACCAAGTACCAATAATCAAACATAAGGAATATCGTAATACAGTAAGTATGTTTGGTAATTGGTCATTCGAGTGGACACGTTATGGATATACAAAAACAATTACAAATAATTACAAAGGGCGTTTTTGAGATCATTTCTGAGGTAGATCTTAAAAAGAAATTACAGATCGCAGAAAAAGAAAAAAGGCCCTTACGTATCAAGGCAGGATTTGACCCAAGTGCTCCTGATCTTCATTTGGGGCATACCGTCTTACTCAGAAAACTAAAACATTTTCAGGATTGTGGGCACGAGATTTATTTTTTAATTGGCGATTTCACCGGTCGCATTGGTGATCCGACAGGAAAAAATGAGCTCCGCAAACAGCTTTCAAAAGAAGATGTAGATAAGAATGCAAAGACATATCAGAAGCAGGTCTTTAAGATACTGGATGAAAAGAAAACAAAAATAGTATTCAATAGTGCGTGGTTTGAGAAAATGACATCTGTTGAAATGATCAAACTTACTGGCCATGCTACGGTTGCACAACTTTTAGCGCGTGCAGATTTTAGAGAACGTTATGAAAATCAAAAAGATATAAGTGTGTTGGAGTTTATGTATCCTCTTTTGCAGGGATACGATTCGGTGCACCTAAAATCTGATGTTGAGCTCGGGGGGACCGACCAAAAGTTCAATCTTCTTATGGGGAGAGAAATGCAAAAAGACTATGGGCAGGATCCTCAGGTTCTTCTCATGATGCCTATACTTGAGGGGACTGATGGCGTGCAGAAAATGAGTAAGAGCCTTGATAATTATGTTCCCCTGGATAGCGGCGATACGGTGCAGGAAAAAGCATATAATATGTATGGCCCGCTCATGTCGATCTCTGATGAGTTGATGATGCGTTATTGGGATCTTTTAACTGATGTGTCACTTGATGATATTGAGGGCATGAAACATCAGATTAAAGAAGGGAAATTACACCCAAAAAAGTGCAAACAAAATTTAGCGCGTATGATAATTTCTGGATATTATGGCGAAGAATCAGCGGAAGAATCAGAGAAATTATTTGAAGCAAAACATGGCAAGAGTGCAGATACTAAAGTGGTATTTGATTCATCAGCCGAAGAGGTGGTAATTAAGCGTTCACAGCTCGATAGCGATTCTGTTTGGGTGTGTAAGCTATTACTGCTTGCCGGCTGTGCAAGCAGTAATAGCAATGCTCGGCGATTGATTGAGCAAGGTGGTGTTACCTTAGATAATCAAAAAATATCTGATTGTAAAGCTGAAATCCTGATCGAAAATAAGCAGTATTTTTTGCAGGTTGGGAAGAAGAAATACGTAAAAATTACGATCGAAAATGACTGATTAATACACGTATTTTTAAGCGTAATAAAATAATTAAAAATAATTAAAAAAAGATGTTGACATACTATACAACTTCGAGTAAATTAACTGTTCTCTTAATTGAGAATTTTATTGTCTTCCAAGATTACCTCAACACGTTTTTCTTTGGAACGAGATTTACAATAGAGTAGGATCTTTGAAAATTAAATAGTGTAATACACCAAGCAAGTGTTAAAGGGTTAAATAATTGAACTAACACTCCGTTAGTTCAATTTTACGTTTTTTATGGAGAGTTTGATCCTGGCTCAGAACTAACGCTGGCGGCGTGGCTTAGGCATGCAAGTCGAACGATCCCCGCAAGGGGATAGTGGCGCAAGGGTGAGTAATACATGGGTGATTTACCCTCGAATTGGGGATAACCCTGCGAAAGCGGAGCTAATACCGAATAATATCACACGGTTCGCCGTGTGATCAAAGATGGCCTCTATTTATAAGCTATCGTTTGTGGATAAGCCCATGCTCTATCAGCTTGTTGGTGAGGTAATGGCTCACCAAGGCAATGACGGATAACCGGTCTGAGAGGATGTACGGTCACACTGGAACTGAGATACTGTCCAGACTCCTACGGGAGGCTGCAGTCGAGAATCTTTTGCAATGGGCGAAAGCCTGACAAAGCAACGCCGCGTGAGTGATGAAAGTTTTCGGATTGTAAAACTCTGTCACCTGGAACGAAAAGCATAATGCTAATATCATTGTGCCTTGACGGTACCAGGAGAGGAAGCCCCGGCTAACTCCGTGCCAGCAGCCGCGGTAATACGGAGGGGGCAAGCGTTGTTCGGATTTACTGGGCGTAAAGGATGCGTAGGTGGTTATAACAGTCGGATGTGAAAGCCCTCGGCTCAACCGAGGAATTGCATACGAAACTATATAGCTAGAGTATGGAGGGAGAGAGTGGAATTCTTAGTGTAGCGGTGAAATGCGTAGATATTAAGAAGAACACCAGTGGCGAAAGCGGCTCTCTACTCTGATACTGACACTGAGGCATGACAGTTAGTGGAGCAAACAGGATTAGATACCCTGGTAGTCCTAACAGTAAACGATGTGCACTAGGTGTAGGTGGTATCGACCCCACCTGTGCCGCAGCTAACGCATTAAGTGCACCGCCTGGGGAGTACGGTCGCAAGATTAAAACTCAAAGGAATTGACGGGGGCCCGCACAAGCGGTGGAGCATGTGGTTTAATACGACGCAACGCGTAGAACCTTACCAGGGCTTGACATGTACATGAAATTTTTGTGAAAGCAGAAACCTCCTTCGGGACATGTACACAGGTGTTGCATGGCTGTCGTCAGCTCGTGTCGTGAGATGTTGGGTTAAGTCCCGCAACGAGCGCAACCCTCGTTCATAGTTACCATCATTCAGTTGGGGACTCTATGGAGACTGCCCCGGTTAACGGGGAGGAAGGTGAGGATGACGTCAAGTCATTATGGCCCTTACGCCCTGGGCTACACACGTGCTACAATGGCCGGTACAGTGGGACGCCAAACCGTAAGGTGGAGCAAATCCCTTAAAACCGGCCCCAGTTCAGATTGAGGGCTGCAACTCGCCCTCATGAAGTTGGAATCGCTAGTAATGGCGGATCAGCTACGCCGCCGTGAATACGTTCCCGGGCCTTGTACACACCGCCCGTCACACCACGAGAGTTGATTGTACCCGAAGTCATTTTAGCTAACCTGTAAAGGAAGCGGATGCCGAAGGTATGGTTGGCGATTAGGGTGAAGTCGTAACAAGGTAGCCGTACCGGAAGGTGCGGCTGGATCACCTCCTTTCTAAGGAGCAGGTAATATGTTAATCATTGATTAACATATATCCGAGGTCGATTATATATTAGCTTGCTAGTATATGACAGTTGTAAAATGCTGGCCTCTGGTGTATTGCACTATTTAGTTTTTAAGGAATTGTTCTTTTTATATGTGAGAGCTGCCTAAGCAGCTGCCTTGGGTGCAGATACGATAGTGTTTGGGCCTGTAGCTCAGTTGGTTAGAGCGCACGCTTGATAAGCGTGAGGTCGATGGTTCGACCCCATCCAGGCCCACCATGATTTAAAGCTTAGATTTATAGTAACACGTATAGATCAGTTTTGAGGGGGCAGTAGTTCAGATGGGAGAACGCCGCACTTGCACTGCGGAGGTCAGGGGTTCAACTCCCCTCTGCTCCACCATTTTTATGAATATTACGTAGTGATGCTAAGTCATTATTACAATTGATAAATTTGATCTTTGACAACTAAATAGTGTAATGTAAGGTTACATACAATTTCAAAGAGTAAGCTAGAAATTTTCCATTGGAAAATTTTTGGCCAAGCTAGTAAGGGCGTACGGTGGATGCCTTGGCGTCAAAGGCGATGAAGGACGTGGTAAGCTGCGATAAGCTTCGGGGAGCCGCAAACAGGCTTTAATCCGGAGATTTCCGAATGGGGAAACCCTCATCGATTAATATCGATGAACTTATATCTGAATACATAGGATATAAGGGCGAACCGAGAGAATTGAAACATCTTAGTAACTCGAGGAAAAGAAAACAATAGTGATTCCCTAAGTAGTGGCGAGCGAACGGGGAACAGTCTAAACCTTATATGTGTAAGCCTGTGCGCGTTGCATATAAGGTGTTGTAGGGTTTTACCAGATTCTTGTACAGAAGGATCGAAGAGTCAAAAAATCATGTTTTAGTTGAATAGCCTGGAAAGGTTAACCGTAGAGGGTGAAAGTCCCGTAAACGAAAAGGCATGATCTCTTTGGGTAGAATACCTAAGTACCGCGGGACACGTGAAACCCTGCGGGAAGCAACCACGACCATGTGGTAAGACTAAATACTAATTGACGACCGATAGTGAACTAGTACCGTGAGGGAAAGGTGAAAAGAACTCCTGTTAGGAGAGTGAAATAGTACCTGAAACCGTATGCCTACAAGGTGTAGGAGGGCTATGCTCCGATTTATCGGAGAATGCCTGACTGCGTGCCTTTTGCATAATGATCCGACGAGTTACTGTATGCAGCAAGGTTAATTACGATATGCAAGTGTCGTTTGGAGCCGTAGCGAAAGCGAGTGCGAAGTGTGCGTTTAGTTGCATGTAGTAGACCCGAAGCCGAGTGATCTACCCATGGTCAGGGTGAAGTCTCGGTAACACGAGATGGAGGCCCGAACCTTTGCAGGTTGAAAACTGCCTGGATGAACTGTGGGTCGGAGCGAAAGACTAATCAAACTCGGCGATAGCTGGTTCTCCTCGAAATAGCTTTAGGGCTAGCCTCATGTAATAGTTAGCAGGGGTAAAGTACTGGATGGGTTAGGGATCTTACCAGATTACCAAAACCAACCAAACTCTGAATACTGTTAACCGTATCATGGGAGTCAGACTGCGGGGGATAAGCTTCGTAGTCAAAAGGGAAACAGCCCAGACCGACAGCTAAAGACCTTAAATATGGACTAAGTGGTAAAGGATGTGGAATTGCACAAACAGTTAGGATGTTGGCTTAGAGGCAGCCATCATTTAAAGAGTGCGTAATAGCTCACTAATCGAGCGATTCTGCGCCAATAATAATTGGGACTAAGTTCATTTCTGAAGCTTCGGATTTAAAATAGATTTATCTATTATTAAGTGGTAGAGGAGCATTCTATACTGGTAGAAGCCAGACCGTAAGGACTGGTGGACGGTATAGAAGTGATCATGTCGGAATGAGTAGCGATAAGAACAGTGAGAATCTGTTCCGCCGTAAAACCAAGGTTTCCTGGGGAAGGTTCGTCCGCCCAGGGTTAGTCGATCCCTAAGTCGAGGCCGAGAGGCGTAGACGATGGACAATCCGTTAATATTCGGATACTACCTTGAAAATGCTTGAACAATGGAGTGACGCAGTAGGCTAGGTGATCGTGCGATTGGAAGTGCACGTTTAAACTGGTAGGGGGGTGGCTTAGGCAAATCCGGGCCGCTATTAAACCCTGAGAGGTGATGTCGAGTTCCTTTATGGAGCGAAGTCACTGACGCCACACTGTCAAGAAAAACTTCTAGTTAGTTTTCAGGGTATTCGTACCGCAAACCGACACAGGTGGTTGAGGAGAGAATCCTAAGGCGCGCGAGAGAATCCTCGTTAAGGAACTCAGCATATTAGCCCCGTAACTTCGGGAGAAGGGGTGTCCCGGTTAGTAAGATCTTTTACAGATCAAGCTTCTCGGGATCTCAGTAAAGTGGCTCAGGCGACTGTTTACTAAAAACATAGGTCTATGCCAAGCCGTAAGGCGATGTATATAGACTGACACGTGACCAATGCCGAAAGGTTAAGGCAAGGGGTTAGCCGCAAGGCGAAGCTCTGAACCGAAGCCCCGGTGAATGTCGGCCGTAACTATAACGGTCCTAAGGTAGCGAAATTCCTTGTCGGGTAAGTTCCGACCTGCACGAATCGTGTAACGATTTGAGCGCTGTCTCAACGAGGAACTCGGCGAAATTGTAGTACCTGTGAAGATACAGGTTTCCCGCGATTAGACGGAAAGACCCCGTGAACCTTTACTGTATCCTGATATTGGATTTTGATTCGTTATGTGTAGGATAGGTGGGAGGCGTTGAAACCCTGGCGTTAGTTGGGGTGGAGCCGAAAGTGAAATACCACTCTTATCGTATTGAGTTTCTAACTTCGTGCTGTGAATCCAGGCGAAGAACAGTGTCAGGTGGGCAGTTTGACTGGGGCGGTCTCCTCCTAAAGAGTAACGGAGGAGTTCAAAGGCTTTCTCAGCACGGTCGGCAATCGTGCGTAGAGCGTAAAGGTATAAGAAAGCTTAACTGCGAGTCCTACAAGACGAGCAGGTGTGAAAGCAGGACTTAGTGATCCGGCGGTTTCTGAATGGAAAGGCCGTCGCTCATCGGACAAAAGGTACTCCGGGGATAACAGGCTGATCGCTCCCAAGAGTTCATATCGACGGAGCGGGTTGGCACCTCGATGTCGGCTCATCGCATCCTGGGGCTGGAGAAGGTCCCAAGGGTTTGGCTGTTCGCCAATTAAAGCGGTACGCGAGCTGGGTTTAGAACGTCGTGAGACAGTTCGGTCCCTATCTATCGTGGGCGTAGGATATTTGAGAAGAGCAGTCCCTACTACGAGAGGACCGGGATTGACAAACCAATGGTGTTCCTGTTGTCTTGCCAAAGGCATTGCAGGGTAGCTATGTTTGGAAAGGATAAGCGCTGAATGCATCTAAGTGCCAAGCCTCCTTCAAGACTAGATATCACTTGCGTAAGCAACTAAAGGCAATTCGAAGACTACGAATTTGATAGGCCAGGTGTGTAAGCACTGTAAAGTGTTAAGCTAACTGGTACTAATAAGCCGTGAGGCTTGGCCATAATTTTTTCATTGAAAGATTTTTGGTTAATCTTTAGAAAGTATGTAATCTTACAACTATTTAGTTAAAGTTATTTTGTTTGTTGTTTTTCGAAAAACGAAAATCGATCAACAATGAACGAAGATGATTTTCCCGGTGATTATAGTAGAGGGGACACACCCGTTTCCATTCCGAACACGACCGTTAAGCCCTCTTACGCCGATGGTACTAACCTGCGCGGTTGGGAGAGTAGGAAGTTGCCGGGTTAAATTTAAAAGACCCTGAGAGTGATCTCAGGGTCTTTTTTTTGGTCTTTTTAGGTTGATTTCAACCTAAAAGTAAATATTACTTATACAAACTGTACAAGTTTATCGGTTCATTCGTAAATAACTTGGAGTATTTTATATAAGAGTTTGCTGTGTAGGAATAAATAAAAAAGCATCGATTACCATTAAAAGCCTGATAAAATTGATTTGGAAAAAGAACTAATCAGGAGGCAACCGATGCGAAAGTATATTATCAAGAAAATACTAAATATTCCAAAATACAAAGTAACGGAAGTAATTCTTTTGAAGTGGGGAAAGATTCATGTACAGGTAGAACCGTATAAAAAGAAGAAAGCTTTTGGAACGTATACATGTGCAAAGATGAGGACGGGGATTAAAATAATTAATTCCCTCCTACTCTATTAATGATGAATAATATGTAGTAAAGTTTGATATATTCTAATCTGGGAATATTTAGTTCACTGTATAATGTGGGGCAAAAAAGAATGATGCCTGCTTCTAATTCTGTGGTTTCTCGTAATCATATATCCTAATCGCTCCGGTGGTTGTTGTAGTAACAGTATAGCAAGAATCTCCACTTTTATTTTTAATCCATATTGAACAACCATTCATGCTTCCGGATGAGCTTACGGTTATTTGGGTTATTGCACCGCTCGTTGTTATTTCGAGTTGTCCGGGGAGAGTATAATCACTTACATTTTGTATTGCATCTGATTTTACATCACCTGCCTCGGCTACTTCTTGATCTCTGCGTGCTATTGCATCTGTATCGCTAACAAATGGATTGTCTGGATCGGTATCGATATAGTCATAAGTTGATATTTTAGACTGAATGGGGTCGATTATGATGCTGAATTTTCTATTGTAATTTATTGCAAGTGATTTTGCGTTCTTAATATAGCTTGAGATTGACTCAGAGGAGCTTTTTAACAAAAGTTTTGTCTGAAAGTTCCGGTAAAATGGTGCGGTAATAAGGAATAAGACAGCAATGATCCCAATCACTGCTACAAGCTCAATGAGTGTCACTCCGCTATTTTTTTTCTTCATAAGTGTTCCTTCCAGTCTGTGGTCAGTGGTCTGGTGTCTCTGGTCTGAATTGTCTATTGCGCACTCGTAATATCGTCACTATCACCGGCAGTTGCATTTGGCCCGGATGACTCTATGCTTATCGTTTCAGTCTCGTTATCAGGATCAATAATAAGTACGTATATATATGGTTTTCCCCACGCGTCTACAACCTTATTATTTTCAATATCTTTAGTTTTGAAGGAAAGGTACGGCTTTTTTGTGAAGGGGCTCTCAGACTCTAGGGCGATTACAAGATTAGCGTTACTGCTTGCAGGATAGGTGCCCCATTCGGCATTATACAAGTCAGCAGCAGCAGTAAGTCTCGCGATATCACTTTTTGCTTTTGCCGTTTTACTTTTTGAATACATTGAATGCATTACGGGGATAGTGATACCTGCAATGAGTGCTATAATAAATAACACTGCGAGAATTTCTACAAGAGTGAATCCATTTTTTGATCTAGAAATCATAGAGGACTACCAGTTATACACATCGTCAGTGCCACCCTGATTATTGGTGCCATTAGGTCCAAAAGAATGAATATAAAAATCACGATTAGGGATATTAGTGGGATCGGGATTAGTGAGTGTATAAATATATGCATTACTCCAAGGGTCATCGAATCGAACGCCTGTAAGATTTTTTTGTTTAAACTCCATGTAGGGCCCATACGTTACGTCAGTTGCTGCTGGAGTCAAATTTATACTTCCGTCAGCATTTTTACCTATTGGTTCACCAAGATAGTCTGCTAAATCGTTTGGATTTGTGGCCGTTGGATATAATCCAAAATCCGCCTCAAGCATTTTAAGGGCTACACACAATGATTCAATATCAGCCTGCGCACGTGCAGATTTTGCTTTTTTTCTAACAACCCCCACTGAAGGAATAAGTATTCCCGCTAAGATAATCACTATCGCGATTACTGCAAGGAGTTCAAGTAATGTGAATCCGTTATTTCTTTTCATATATACATAATATCAATAAATAAATAAAAAAGATATAAAATTATGATGATAATTGTAATGGGGGGAGGTGATCGGTTTGGAGTCTTTGGTCTGGGGCTCTGCCTGTTGTCTCTTGTCTGTTTTTTAGGAGTTCTTAGTAGCGTCAACAAGTATACCGAAGAGTATGCCCCGGTCACTTACCGTAACTTTATCTATAGAAAAGTAATTCATGAGAGCATCTAATATGTACAAACCCGGCACAATAATATCAGCACGTTTAGAGGAAAGACCGATCACTTTTTTTCGTTCGCTGAGTTTCATGAACATAAGAGCATCTGTGATGTTGGTGATAGTGTTTCGTGTAATCTTTAAGCCATGAACTGAATCATGATCATATTGTTCTAACATGAGTTTAATAGCTGCAAGTGTTGTTATTGTTCCACCAGCACAAATAATATGTCGGGGCGGTACTTTTTGTAAGTCAGAAGGTATATTTGTCGCGATATAGTTCTTAATATATGTATCCATACGTTTATATTCTGAATATTTTGGAGGATTGCAAAAAAGGAATTTTTCTTTCAGTCTTACCGCGCCGATATCAAAGCTATGTGTAATAAGCTTTTTTTTGTTCCGGATAATGCATTCAGTGCTCCCACCTCCAATATCTACAATAAGACTGTGTGGGGATACTTTTAGCGAATGAGATACTCCTAAGTGTACGAGCAGTGCTTCTTCTGTGCCGCTAATAATACGTATCGGAGTTTTTATCGAGCGTGAGACTGAGGTAATAAATTCTATACCATTTTCTGCATCCCTTAAAGCACTGGTAGCGATGATAGTTGTTTTATCAGATTCATACCGCTTACATATACGCATATATTCTTTTATGACGGATACACTTTTATCTGCATGTGATAACGAGATCTTTTTTGAACGATGGAGATTTTTGCCTATCCTTGTTATTGTGCCGCCTTGCTCAAGAATAGAGAACGACTGGTTTTCGTAACGGGCGATCATGTAACGAATAGAATTTGTCCCAACATCAATTGCTGATAAGATCATATACACTCCGTTTTAGGTGCTCACATTTTGTTCGTGCCTCGTGTTTCGCGCTTGAACTGAAATCATTTAAAAAATACGAATCACGAACCACGAATCACGAACCACGAATTTATTTGCTGTATGCAATATATAATGATAATATAAATCGCATAAATATAAAATCAAAAAAAGGGGGGTATGTAATGCCTAGCTGGATCGGTCTTCCTGAACTTATTGTAATTCTCGTAATAATACTTTTATTGTTTGGCGCAAAAAAACTACCTGATATGGCACGGTCAATAGGAAAAAGCGTAAAAGAATTTAAGAAATCTGTAAGCGACATTACCGATGATGAAAAGGAAAACAAATCTTCGGGTGCTGAAAAGAAAGAAGATAGTTCTCAAAAAGAGGAGCCTCGTCAGGAAAATAAAGGATGAAATGGCCACTTCGACTGAAAAAGCATTTATTGATCACTTAGAGGAATTGCGATTAGTTATTATTAAAAGTGTAGCTGTTTTTCTTATATTGACCGCACTCGGTTTTATGCTTGCACCTTCCATTATTCGTTGGCTTGTATATCCATTACAGCACGTTTTGGCTGCGGTTGGAAGCACTATTAGCCCCGAAAGTATTTTAAGGACACTTCGGCCAACAGGCGGTTTTCTTGTGGGGCTTAAAGCTGCGTTTCTTTTTGGTATTGTGCTTTCTCTTCCGGTCATTCTCTATTTTTTTGGCTCATTTCTTATTCCTGGTTTGACGAAAAAGGAGAGAAAGGTTATCATTCCCGCTTTCTCCGCGAGTTTTTTTTTGTTTTGTATCGGAGCGGCTTTTTGTTATTTTGTTATTCTGCCGTTTGCATTAAAGTTTTTTTGGGGATACACTGAGCGTTTAGGTATACGGAATGAGTGGATCATTGAAAATTATGTATCTTTTGTTGTGCAGTTTTTAGTGGCATTTGGGCTTGTATTTGAAATACCCTGCATTGTGCTGGCACTCGTTAAAGTGGGTGTCCTGTCACATGCGGTTTTGCGAAAGAGTAGGAAATATGCGATAGTTGGCGTGTTTGTTTTAGCGGCGGCAATTACTCCTACACCGGATATTATAACTCAGATTGTTGTGGCACTACCGATGTATCTCCTGTTTGAGTTTTGTGTCTGGACAGCTAAAATCTTTGAAAGAAAAAAAACGGTTAAAGATGACGAAAACACAGAATTTGGCGATAAAGATTTAATGGGCTAACTCGTGATTTGTGGATCGTGGATAGTGAATCGATGGTGGTTAGCATATAGCGTTAATATTTCATTGCGCGATTAACGAAATACGAGTTACGAATAACGGCTTTATGGGGGTGTAGCTCAGCTGGGAGAGCACAACGTTCGCAACGTTGGGGTCACGGGTTCGAATCCCGTCACCTCCATAACATGTGCTGTGTTTTAGGTTTTGAGTGATGGTGTTCTTTTCGAAGGACCAAGAACAATAAAGGATCTAGATGTTTGGTTCTCTGTTCTGGATGGTGGGATATTTATCTATGAACGATGAACAATAAACGATAAACGACATTAGGGGGAATAATGAGGAAAAAAACGTGTGTTGTAACAGGTGGTGCAGGATTTCTGGGTTCTCATTTATGTGAATATTTGCTTCAGAAGGATTATCGGGTCATAGTTCTGGATAATTTTATTACCGGCAACCCAAAGAATATTGAGCACTTGAAGAAACACCCCCATTTTGAGTTTAAGAGACGAGATGTTACTGAAAATATCAAAATTGACGGAAAAGTTGACATAATATTTCATTTTGCTTCTCCGGCAAGTCCCGTAGATTACCTTGAACTTCCCATACAGACCTTAAAAGTCGGATCACTTGGGACTTATAGAGCTCTGGGATTAGCAAAAGCGAAGAATGCCCGTTTTTTATTGGCATCGACATCCGAAGTTTATGGAGATCCTTTGGTGCATCCTCAACCGGAAGACTATTGGGGAAACGTTAATCCTATTGGCCCACGAGGTGTCTACGATGAGGCAAAGAGATTTGCAGAAGCAATAACAATGGCATATCACCGCACACATAACGTTGATACAAAAATAGTAAGGATATTTAATACTTACGGTGAACGCATGCGGCTCAATGACGGGAGAGTTGTTCCAAACTTCATGTGTCAGGCGCTAAAGGGTAAGCCTATTACCGTATATGGTGATGGGGAACAGACACGGAGCTTTTGTTATGTGTCAGATCTTATTGAAGGGATTTATCGACTTGCGATGAGCGATATAAATGATCCTGTTAACATTGGTAATCCGGACGAATATTCGATTTTAGAATTTGCTCAAAAGATAAAAGCTCTTGTTGGTGCAAAAAGTAAGATCATCTATAAGCCATTACCAAAAGACGATCCTCGTATACGTCAGCCGAATATCAAAAAAGCGAAGAAACTGCTTAGGTGGACTCCAAAAGTGACGTTAGATGAGGGACTTAAGAGAACCGTAGACTGGTTTCATGCACAATTATACAAGAATAAATCGAAATAATTGTACGCCTCATATTCTTCAATTTAGGTCTTTTTAGTTAAATGAGTGCTATGTTTCTAAATTCCGCACTTTAACAAGATGTTGTCCAAAGACCTCAAAAAATTTTACCAACAATGTTTTTTACGAAAAAAGACCTTGAGCCCTTGACAAACGCTCACTTATGTTCTATAATGTGTTCATTGATTAGTGAGTTATGAAAATTTATAATCAAAAAACTTATTATAAGTACGGAAGTACAAAAGTTATATACATACTTCAAGTCATAGATTAAGAGGTGTAAATGGTTACATATTCACACAAGTATAAGTTATGGTTGAAGATTATTGCCTCTGTAGTTATCTTTACTTTCACCTCTGAAAGTATCCTTTGGAGTGCTCAGGGGCCTACGTATCAATATGCATCAAAGAAAGCTGCCAGTGAAACAGCGGCGCTTCTACCTCAGATGGTGCAGGCACCCGTTTTTACCAACGTTAATGACGTACTCTCGATTAGTCTTCCTGAAACATATGGCTCGGTGAAGAAAACGTTCAAGGGAACAAAGAACAAGCTTGTTATACACATCCAGGATTCTCACGCTAATTATGAAGCGCAGTCAAATTACGTTAAAATCTTAAAAGCGCTTAAGAAAAGCAAGTTTAAGGGGAATATTAACCTGATTCTCGTTGAAGGTGCTGCCGGAACAGTCGATACCTCGATCCTGAGTTCATATCCTGATAAAGAGGTCAGAAACGTTGTTGCAGAAGATCTCCTAAAAAGAGGCAATATCACCGGTTCTGAATATTTTTCATCAACTGCGGACGAAGCAATTATGGTTCAGGGCATTGAAGACCCTACCACATATTTGAAGAACCTTGATGTATACCGAAAATCTCAGGAAGCACGCAAAAATATTGAAGCATATATTTCAGTGGTTAAAGGGCTTCTTGCCACATTACGTAGAAATGTCTTTTCACCTGAGCTTAATACTCTTATTTCAAAAATGGATGATTATCGGGCAGATAAGCTTTCATTTGCCGATATTTGCCTGGACATGAGGGTTTATGCTGACAAGTATGACGTTAATTGGAGACGGTACAGGAATTTTGCTCAATTAATGGACGCCCTTGAAATTGAAAAGACAACCGATTTCAAAGTTATTGATACTGAACGTGAAGCATTACTTAAGGAACTACCTAATAAGCTTGTAAAAGAAGATGTGCAGGATTTGGTTCAAAAGAGCTTGTTTTTTAGATTGGGAAGAATTTCAAGTGAAGATTTTTATCAGTATTTAAAGGGTTTGTGTGAAAAAGCGGGTATAGATCTCAAAAAGTATCCGAACATGGAAAAATATATGGATATTGTCGGTATATATTCAAAGATCGACACTGATAGGCTCTTTATTGAAGTAGACCAGCTTGAAACAGATGTAAAAAAGAAACTGTACCGCAATGATGATGAAGCCCAGCTCGACCGAACACTTAAAAACTTCATGATTCTTGAAAGGCTTGTTGATCTCAAATTATCCCGTGATGATCTTAAGTATTATGACGAGCACAAACATGAAATTTCCATGAAGAAGTTCTTCGGTTTTATCAAGCAGCAGTTTGAGAAACGTGGTCTTGTGTATAACTTTAACCCTGATATTCTCGCTGTTGATAAACAGGTTGAAAATATGGATGTTTTCTATCAAGTCGCTCTCAAACGCGATGAGATCATTGTCGATAACACCATTAAAGAGATGGGTGATAAAAAGACCAATGTTGCTATCCTTGTTACTGGTGGATTTCACTCAAAAGGCATTGCAGAGAAATTGAAGGCACTAAATGTATCATACATGATTATTACGCCGCGTTTGACAAAGTCATTTGAAGATAAGAGATACAAACAAATAATGCTTAAAGAGATGACACCTTTTGAAAAGTTTATTGCTATCTCAGGAACACGTCTTGCACCACCTTTAGTATTTGATGATACCGAGCTTGATCCTGAGCGTAAAGACATGGTTTTGAAAGAGCTTGTGTTTGACGCGAAAGTGGTAGAAGTTATTAAAAATAAGGACCTTACACCGGAGAATATTATCACCTTGCTCGGAGAGAGAAAATCTCAATGGCTTAAAAACTACAGAAAAGATCTTGTTGTTCGAGGTGAAGAAAATATAGATGAGAGGGTAGAGAAACTCACGAAATTGATTGACGCAATTTCCATTGAAACCGCATATTTTGATACAGATGGGCATCTGTATATTCCACTTTCTATTGATGGGAAAGAACTTATAGTTGATGCATACAAAGGTGATCCGACAACATTGATAGAAGATCTCAAGAATATTATTAAGCAGGATATAGTAGACGTTGCGGGAACCAAGACGACTATTGATACGTATCCTGAGCAGGGATTCTCCGTTGTGAAAAAAGATATTTATAAAAAGATCAAAGATGCCGGTGGGGTTGCAAGTGCAAAAGCTGCTGGTTCGCTATTAAAACTGGCATTTGGTAGGTTGGCTAAAAATGAGAACGGAGACTGGATATATACATTAAATACTCCCGAAGAGATTAAAAGAGCGGGGTATGATTATGTTGAGTTCTTAAAAAGAATTGGAGGAGAAGAACAGCTTGTAAGCCTAATTTCACGTATAAACAATATGTTTAGAAAAAAGGGGAAGTATCGCGCGCGATATCCAAAAATAGTGATGGTACCGTTTTTTAATATTGTTGAAGAGGGCAGACTTGCCAAAACAAAGAATATGAATATTGTCCATCCTGACACGTCAAGCACTGCCCGTATCGACATTGATATTGATTTGCTGTTGGACGAAGGGTTGGAAGATCTGTTTGTGTATGTATATTCGCATGAGGCAATAGGTCATCCTGAAGTGAATAAAGTGATGAAAGATGTTGCTAACAGGATTACCTATGAAGGTGTAATAGATAGAGATAGTGTGAATTTCCCTTCTGTTATAGAGGAAGTGGTGGTTAATTTACGTGATATACAGGATTTTATTACTAAGACAGAGGCCGAGCAGACTAATATTATTAGCGGCTTGAAGAAAATTTCCGGTGAGGCAAATCCATTTGTAAAAATTCTTGAGGATGTACAGACAAAGCGGTATCTCGAAAGCAACAAAGTGATTGGTGGGATACTTGATATTATTTGCGATAGAAATGTGTATCCTGAATATAGCAGACTGGTAAATAGGTATCGTGATCTTATATTAAGAAACAGTGAGCTTGTATGGTTGGAATACAAGAGCCGACAGGCAAAGGAATTTATTGCAAAAAGAGATCGTATGAAGGAGTCTCTTCAGAAGATCGTTGCGCTTGAAGATAAAAGCAAAGCTGGGCCTTATCTTAAAATAATAGCTCAGGAATTAGGTCTGAAGCCAACTGAGCTTAATACTCTTGACGAGGGGGCATATGCGATAATTAGAGACGGCATTGAAGGGGTAAAAGATACCTATTTTAATAAAGGAGTAATTATTCAGGAGGAGGTTGCAGATTATGAGAAGGTCTTGAATCCGCTTGTTGCAAATATCGAGTTGGTTTTAAACAGAGAAAAATATTATGAAGAGATAGATAAGTTGGTTTCCGAGCAGTATGTGCTGAATGATAGTGAATTTTACAATATATTTAATGTAGTAAAAAATGATGTAAGCATAAGCAGTATATCTGAGGCGGCTAAAGAAAAAGAACTCAAAATCAATCAATTACTTGATCAGTTTGAAAAAGAGAAATGTTTTTCTTTAGACGAAGAATATAAAAAAGCTGTTATAGAAAATTTTTCAGAACAATTTAAGCGCTTATACGCTGAACTTTTTAATAACTTATTGTATAAAAATATCAGATTGAGTTCTGATAACGAGGTTGTTTCACGATACACTGATAACAAAGACTATTATAATAATATTCTGAGTAACGATGTTTTAGCACGCATTGATCTTGACGAGAGCATGCGTAATCAGCTTGATCTTTATCTAAAAGATAAATTAGTTGAAAAGGACAAGTGTAACAGCATTCTTGCGTACATTCATAATAAAGCGCTGGTAAAAATTAAGCAAAAAGAATTTATTAGCATTAATGATGATCTTTCCATTTCTCAGGAAATATTTGTAAAGGAAAAAACTGCACTGATAAATCAAATGAAAAAAGCTCTTAGTGGTGTGCCATCTAATCCAGCACTTACCTCATTGGTTGATCTGCAGATTGAAATTTTTGAGGATATTGATGAAAATATCCTCAAATGGAATGAATGGATAAAAAAGATTAATGTTGTCAATAAGGATCTGAGGTCGCCACTTATTGCTGAGGCGGCGCAAATAATTGATTCAAAACTTGCAGGATATAAGTATAGGATGAACACCAACCTTGGCATACTTAAGATATATCTTAATCCTGAAGAAATCAAACTGTTGGGAGAGAAACTCGATACACGTATTTCGCGTATAGAAAAAACTGCTCAAGCGATTTCGCAAGGGACTATAGTTCTTTTTGAAATGCCGAAAGACCGTGTGGAATATATAGATTTAATGAAAACAGTCAATGCATTATTGGTTGGTATTCTCGATAAGCAACAGCCACCAAGTAAAGCTTTATATGATAAAGTGGTCAAACTTAATGATCAGGCGCAAAGACTTATGGATCACGCGAAAACAGAATTAAAAATGAAAGAAGTAGAGATCGAGCCGAATGAAAGAGATATAAAAAAACTCGTTGCTGATATTTATGATGAATTTGATCTTGTAAAATATGACGGACAAGCACAGCGCGATGCGGTAGTGAAAGAGCTTGTTGAGCAAGTGCCCTCAGGCGAAGCTATTACGCAAGGTTTTATTGATGCGGAAAATAAGCCTTTGTATGTTGAAACCATGAAGACAGCTGTCGAAAATGTGCTTGCTAAAGAAACACAGGTGACAAATCTGGAATTAAAGGAACAAGTTGAATCTATTAAAGCACTTACTCCATTAGTGAATGTGTTATCTGAGTATGGCGCATTTATTTCTGCGACTTCAGGCATGTCTGCACGAGGCAAACTGGATGAGCTTAAAGCGGTGCAGGGCAAAATAGACGAGAATTTGAGTGCTGTTTCATCCGAAGATGTACTGAAACAGGTTGGGGAATATATCATAGCTCAAAGAGACAAGCTTATTGCTACGGTAAGGGAAGAAGAAAACAGAGAGCTTATTGCAAAAAATGCAGGATTGGTACTAAAGATTGAGGATCAGGACAGTAAGATAATCTTGCTCTGTGGTGAAGTGCTTAACGGCGCACGCAAGCTCGAAAGCAAGATGAAGGAAGTAAGTGATCTACAGGCCGGTTTGGGAACGTTGATTAGTGGTGAAATAGCCGGTTATAAGGATATTGGAACACTATTGGGTGAAGTCGCTCAGGCTGAAAGGGATGCGCTTGAGATCGGTGATCTCAAAGATGAGCAAGTTGCACAGAGAAACATTGTAAAGGTTAAATGGGAAGGGATGAAGATCACCCTTGAAGCGCTTAAATCAAAGATCGTTACCGCTATACAGAATATAAACGAAACAGATGCCACACTCATAGAAAAAATTACCGTACTGAAAAATCAGGTAAAAACAGCTAAAGCAGAGCTTGAAGGGCTGGAGAATATGAAGGGTGTTCTTGAAGAAGAAAAAACGAGTTTAGATAAAAATATCGCCTATTTTAACGATCAAATAAATAAGATGCCAAAAAACAGAGACGGTTTAGCTGTGGCACTTGTCGAATTAAAGAATAGCAAACAAAAATTAGAGAAAGAATTGAAGGCTAAGCAAGAATCTTTAAAAACAGTAGAGACTGATATTACTGTTAGTAAAAAAGACAATAAAGATTTAGATAAAGATCTATCCGAGTTAAAAAAACAAGAAACAAACCTGGAAACGTCTCTTTCCGACGTAAAAGAGAATCTCAGGGCGCTCAATACCCAAAAAAATAATCTTCTTGAAGAAAGACAAAAGATACAAGCGGAAAGCAAGGATACAGAGAGTGAGATCAAAGATCTTCAAGAAGTGAAGATTCCTGAGGCGAAGAAAGAACAGCTTGTAACGAGGCAAGAGTTGTCCGAGGAAAAAGAAAAGTTACAAGTAGTTCGGAAGAAGACTGAAGATCTTCAGAATCAAAAACAAGAGCTAATTGATAAGGTTTTCGACGAAACCGAAAAGCTTGCCCGTTTGGCTAAGGATATTCAGACGTTAATCGATGAATCTGACGGTCTTCTTAAGCGAATTAAAGACAAAACACAAGCAAAGGAAAATTTGCAGGCTGAAGTGGAGAGAAATAATATTAAACTCAAGTCGATTGAGGACGATATAACCGCTGATATTAAAGAGAAACGAGAGAAACAAGAAGATGCTGTTGCTAAACTGGGTGATAAGATAGTGGGTTTAAATAGAGACCTCATGCTTTTGGACGTCCAGAAAAAGGAATTAGAAGAGAAAGTGACGCAGATCCAGGGTGAGATATCCGCTTACAAGAAAACTGTTATACCCGAATTGGGGAGGGAAGTCGAGCATCTGGGGCGCGCGAATGCTCTTCAGCAACGGCAGAAAAAGTCGCTTTTAAGCAGTATTGATACTCTTAAAGAAAATGAAGAAACTGTGTCTGAAAGTCTTAAGCAGTTAACCGTTTTGCAAAAGGAGCTTGAAAAAGAAAAATTAGGGTTAAATGAAAAACTTCAAACAGCTCAGGAGAACAATGAAAAGCTTGTCCGGGATGTAGAAGGTGTAAATGCTAGTCTTGAGGATATGTTTAAGAAGAATGAAGAGCTTACAGCTAATATCGGCTCATTGGAAAAAGATATAGCTTTACAGGAAAAAACTTTTAAAGAGAAAACTAATCAGCATAATGCGTTATCTGAGTCTGCAGCCAGCTATCAGGAAGAGTTGGAAGGGATTGATAAAGATATACGCGAAAAAGAAGAAGAGCTTGCGGGTGTAAAAGACAAAATAAAACAAACAGTAAAAGATCGTGAGGCATTGATCGCTGAAAAAATGACTATTGAAAAGCAGTTAACAGTAGTTGTAGATAAAAAAGATGATGCTGAGAAACAAAAAGAGCTCCTTCTGGCAAAGATCAGTCCTTTTAAGAGGATAAGAAGTCTTTTTAGAGAATTTATTGAAGCTGATATCAAAGAGGGTGTTGATATTGGTATAACTGCACAACGCGCAATAACTGAGAAGGATATTACGGAGGCGATCGGTGCGCTTAATGCGGTATTTACTGATCTCTCCGAAAAAACGCTTGTTACCAATTATCTGATGCTTGCATTCTTAGATTTGAAGAAAGAGATCAAAGATGTTGGTGATAAAGTGATGGAAGGACAGAAGGAATTGCTTGGGTCAAAATCGGCACTGCAAATTGGTGCTATCGAAGAATATCTGTCGGTGGAATTAAAATATCTCAGCGGACAAGAGTTTACAACGAAAGAACAAGCTGAGGAGAGGAAAAGACAATTGCAAAAAAATATCGAATCATTTGGTCCGACATATGCTGTATTGTTTGAAATGGAAGTGCCGTCTGATAAAGCTGATATTGCTAATGAATTAAAGCAGTTACAAACTGTGCTAGATCTGTCAGAAACCGGAATACAAGCCGCCGCACAGAAGATTTCCGATGGTGAAACTGGTGTTATAACAGCTAATATAGATGTTTTGGTTGAAGAAGAAGTGGCGTTGGCTAAAGAGCTTAAACGTTTGCTAAAGGATCGTAACAATAAACATTCAGAAATGCGAGGCCTGCTTGGCAAAGGAAAGGAAATAACCTCTTCAATAACAACTCTTTCTGAAAGCATCACGGGCCTTCAGAAAGAGATTAAACAATCTTCTTCTAAACTCGACGTGCTCAGGAAAGAACGAGAAAAGATTGCATTGGATCTATCAGCATTTGAAGCTGCTGATAAACGTAAAAAGGTTGAAGAACCTAAAAAAGAACTTGCTCCTCCACCGACAGATGGTCAGAAGAAAAGCGCGGAAACGGTAGAGTCTGAATTTGAAAAATATAAAATAAGCGTAAAAGAATTTAAAGGAGAATCCTCTAGGTCGTATGCGTCAGACGATAAGTTGGTTAATGCTGCAAGGTCCAATCTTAGGCTGATTAGAACAATAGAGTGGAGTGCACACGAAGTTGGTCCAGAGTTTGACAATAAGTTCGAAATATGTAAGAAATTACTTATATTGGAAAATGACATTATTGCCGCTGAAAAGTTGCATGAAAGATATACACAGTTAGACCTCGAAAAACTTGATTCTACGCAAACAAAAAAACTGCTTAACCGATTATCAAAACGTGGCATATGGATTATTAGTGGGCGAAAGTTTGGTTCAGGAGCTTCAAATGGCGGGCTCAATCAGTTTTATGCTTTTTTAGGCCATATAGGGAAAACTGATTTAATTCAGGATAAAGACATTGTTTCTTTAAGGGAGAGAGCCCTAAAAATCAGTAAACTTATTCAGGGAGTTACGGGAGAATCAGCGGTCAAACTCATAGAATTTGAAACACAGCTCGAGCAAAAAGAAGCGTCTTTAGAGATTATTACCGATAGTCTCCAGACATTGAATACCTCTATTGAAAGAGATCCTCTTTCCATGGAACCACTTGTTGATCTTATCCGTTTGTCAGTTGTTATTGCAACAGATAAGCTTAATGTGAACAAGATATCCACTGAAGCCGCGCTTGCAGAACTTACTGATGAACAAAACAAAATCATAGATAAAAAAGTTGCGGCCCTTATAAAAAACATCAACAGTCTTAATGCAGCTATTACGGTAAGAAAAGAATTGAATGGCCTGGTGCTTGACGCAATAAACATAACAGCTGATACTGTTGAGTCGGTAGGTACAAAGATTGATCTTGTAGAGGGGAAATTGCAAAAGGTTGAAGGGTATAAGGGGTTTTCTGAAGATACTGTGTTAGCTCTGCAAGTGGCGAGCATCAGGAACTTGATCGCGGAAATAAAACTTCAAAATGCGCTTGCATTGACACAGGGGCAAATAAAAGAGCTTACTGATAAAATTGAAAAAAATCCGGATATGATAACACAGGTTTCCGGAAAGATTGTTGATATAGAAAAAGCTTTGTCTGCACTGGAACAGGACGCTGCGAAAATCGGATGGCAGATACAGAAAAACACGGTCTATGCTGAGAACATTAAATCAGTTAAATTTTTTAATGCACTCGGTGAGGACACAGCGAAACTTAATGAAATAAGAGATGAAATAGCCGCGTTTAACAAGAAGGGGTACAAAAATATCTTTTCTGAGGAAATAGAATCACTTCAAGAAAAAATGGACAAAACACTGACAGAAATCTATGCAGTGCCGGTAAAAATGATGGATGATGTCAAAGCGGAGTTTAAATCCTTAAAGGAAGGATATCAATCTTACATATTAAACGAAGCAGTGCCTATGCTGACAGAGGAGTTTAATAAAAGTGCTGATATCATTATTTCCAGCATTACTGAAGAATCAACCAAAGAAGATTTGGTTAATGCGCGTACCGTGCTTCAAAACAACGCAGACCTCAATATCCTTGAGGGTCTACCTAAAGCTGTTGCTAACGAAAGATTAGGGGAACTCGAGAAAAAGGTAGATGCGATGATCGCTGTTCGTGATAAAAAAGAAGAAGCTGAAGCGATTGAAAAAGAAAAAAGAGAATTAGAGACAAAAGAGAGAGAAGCGCTCGCGACTATAGCTGATTTTAAAGTGAATGCACTTGGGCTTATTGATTCAATGACTGAAAGTTCTTCGGAAGAAGATTTTATTGAAGTACAAAATAAGCTTAGTGAACTCATTGATGAAACGCCGGATCTTTCTGATGAGGCTAATCTGGAAGTAATGAAAAAATACGCTAAAAAAGTTGCTTCTATAAGAGAAGATCAAAGACTTATGGTTGAAGAAGCGGAAATGAAAGCTTTTCGGAAGTTAACTCAAGAAATCACCGAAAGTATTACCGTTATATCAACAGAAGATGAAATTAAAGCACAACGTATAAAAATAATAGATGCAATGGCAGACATGCACATTGAAGAGGATGCAGCTGATATTGAGGAGTTACAAGAATATGATAATAAGGTTACGAGTATTCGAGATGAGAACAAGCGTCTAGAGGAAGAACAGCGTGTAAAAGATGTAACTCAAATCGTAACAGATGTTGAGAATATTGAGAAAGTGATAGGTGAAATAGATCTGTTGCAAAATGATAAGGTTGAACTTCGTAAAAAGAAACTTTCTGAGGCCATGGTCGCGTTAAAGAAAGCCCAGACCAATATTACCGATGAACTCATCACGAAACAGTCACTAGCCGTGCAAAAAAGTATTAAGGATAAGATAGACACACTTGAAAAAGGCCTTGTCCGAAGAATAGAGCTTAACACGCTTTTTGAATCTTTACATGTAATTAGAAATCGCGGTTTTTTTCCTGATCACTGGGAACAAAATCAGGCAGCGTTAGATGTTTTGAACGAACAAATAGATTTATTGAGCAAATCGTTATCTAGGGTAGAGTGGGTTAAGAGCTTTTTCAAGACCGACCTGTTACGCACCCTTACGGATGCACAGCTCGTGGTTTTAAAGGTAGAGGCAAAGCGATTACAATCTCTTCTTGTTGATCTTAAAAAAATACACGGAAAAATCACGCTGATAGACAAGAACCTGGTTGAAAAATTAGCTAAAAACAGTGAGGAAGTTGTCCAGTCAGTAGCATCGCTGAAGAAACAGTTCAAATCGCTATTAGAAACTAAAGAACAATCGGGTTTGCAGGACGTTGATATAGAGTTCTTGGATAGCATGTTCAAGAAGATTGATATGCTCATCGAAATCACGCTGATAGATAAGAACCTGGTTGAAAAATTAGCTGAAAACAGTGAGGAAGTTGTCCAGTCAGTAGCATCGCTGAAGAAACAGTTCGAATCGCTATTAGAAACTAAAGAACAATCGGGTTTGCAGGACGCTGATATAGAGTTCTTGAATAGCATGTTCCCGAAGATTGAGATGCTCATTATATATTGGGGTCAGCTGGGCGCTATTGATAAACAGCTCGATGCTGAGGTTATTACGTTAGCCGATATGGACAATCTTGAAGAGAATATTCAGACGTTTATTAATTCGGGAGCCACGTTCGATGTGGATGTCAGATATAGCCGGAAGATTGCCGGGCTACGAAAGAAAATAAGTGAGTTAAGCAAGAAGTTTAAAGATATTCCCATTACAAGCAAAGTGGTCGAAGTGGTCGAGGATGATGATGTGGTGCCTCCAGAACTATGGACAGTAAATCAGCTCAATAATGCAGAGATTGAGGCAGGGCTCGAGTTGATTAATGCAAAGAATATTTTACTTCCAGAGAAGGAATTACAGCGCGCTTTTGATGAAGCTTCACCTACCGATAAGCCTACTGTTGTGTCTGATAATACGCTCGATGTTAAAGAAGCCGAGAAGATGAAGGAAGCCGTAAAACGCTTACCCATATATGATTATGATTCTGAACTTGAAAAAGCATTTAAGAAAGATGAGAATGCTAAGGAATTACTAGAAACCCTCAGGAAGGCGAAGAAGAATCTTTCACGTCGTATGGTCGGTACCGATAAAGCAATTAAGCAGATGAATGAAAAGCTTGAAGAACTTAAGGCGGATCTTTCAAAACTTGCCGGCGGGGAAGATAAAGAAAAGAAAATTGAGGCTCTGACGAATAAATTTCAACTATATACGGATCGGTATAATACGCTTAAAAGTTTCCTTGAAGTGTTAAGTCTATCCATCCAGCAGGAAGAAAAAGTAATCACAGAGTTTGACGCTAAAGAGAGAAAAACATCTGAAGAGATAGAAGCTTTTAGCAAAGATATGGGAATACGCATTAAGAAGTTTAAGTCCGAACTCGAAGATACATTTGAAGAAGCTTTTGCAAAAGAATTTATGGAAAAGGCGCCTTCTGGTGAGATATCTTCTGAAGTTCAACCGATGCAAGAAGATGTATCAAATAAAAAAGATGATATTGTTTTACGTATGGATGAATTGAATAAGAGATTACTTGCGAGGGTAGACGACGAGTTGGCTGAAATCGAGCTTGATGTCGAAAACATTAAACCTGAAGACTTTGGTAATCTCGGCACAATTTGGGGAAATGTAAAAGGCAATATGGAATCCGGTAAAAAATTTCCAGATAAAGGCGATATTGAAAAATTCGTTCCGAATATTTATATTGCACTTATGGATAAACTCAGGGAATTAATAAAGGCTAATCCGGAGATGAAGTCGCAGATGGAAGAAAGTATCAACAGAATCATAAAGCGTCAGGCAAAGATCATCCTAACATTAGAGCAGTTTGTTGATCTTATGAAAAGCGTTGATAAATTGCCTGATGGGCAAGTAATGCTTAAAGCAGCAAAGCGTAAGGAATTAGATAAAGTGCTTGAATCATTACAAATACAGTTAGAGGAAATACCGCTTGAATATGCAGCGATTGTAAAAGGATATGATGCGAGCGAATATGAGCTGTTGACCAGTGATTTGGAGGAAAAATTGTCTGACAGTATTAATCTAATGTTTACCCCGCTCTATAATAAAATATTGAATAATAAGTCAATGGATGTTGCTCCGGAGATTATAAGCAAACTGGTAGAGATTCTTAATCAGGTTGAAAAGGTTTCTAAGAAGGAACTAGGCCTCGATGTTGTTAATGCAGATGGATGGAGTAAGGAGTACTCTGAGCTGGCTTTGTTACTAGGGGATTATCGACTGAACGAATCTAATATTCCTGTTGTAGCTGCGTTTAACACGCTCTACGACGAAGCATTGGAGCTCAAGGAAGAGTTAGCGGCTAATAAAAAAGTATATACCGAAGAAGATCTTGTAAAACTCGACGATTTCTTTGAGTTGATACGTAAAATGAATAAAAATCTAAAAGACTTGCCGGTGTATGAGGTTGGGTGTCAAAAAGATAATGTTGACGATCTGTTATCTGTTTTTAGGGATAAACCTCAGAGCGGTGTTGAGGGGATGGGGATACTGTCACGTATCAGAGTATCACTTGATAAATCGTTTAGTGATGCAAAAGACAATTCTCTAGGGAAGCTTGAAAAGGATAAAGATTTTATTAATAACTCATATATCTCTGAGCAGAATGGCGCTGTATTTAAAATGTATTCTAAATATATAAATATTTTAGAAGCGCTTGGCGATGTCCCAGTTGATAACAACCTACAGCCGGAAAAGTTCATAGATAAGGTTAAAACAGGATTCACACAACAATGGGATAGTCTTTTGAAGACAGATTTACGTGCATCGTTTATGAATCTCCTGGTGACTATTGTTAGTGAAGAAAAAGGGAAATATGATAACATCGTAACTAGTGAAGATATCAAAGATATCCAAAATAGGTCATCAGATATCTCTGGATTAAAGTGGTTACAGAACCCCAACCTTTTTGAGTTTGTAGCACTGCCAAAAACAAAGCCGTTTTTCGGCGGGTTGATGCCTCTTCCTAAGATAACGGCATTCTCGTCTATGCCGATTTATGCTCCGAAAGATGACATCACAGTTAATGCTGAAGGTACGTTCAACTTTAAAGAGAATTGGTCTTATCAGCCAGAGGAAAGACAGGAAAAGATAGAGGATGCACTCAATATAGCTTTGGCTAAGTTGAAAGCTGCGTATCCGGATGTTGCCCTAACTAAACTGAAAGTACGTTTCACGTCCGCAAAAGATAAAAAGGGACGCGGATCAATAGGCTTGTTTCATGATTATGGTAAAGATTTAGTTGCAGAATTTCCGTGGGAGATCGTAGCAGCTATTGATACACAACCATGGCTCCCTGATTATCTTGTCTATATCATGGAACACGAAATGGTTCTGCATCCAGCTATTACCCATAGCGTTCCATTGCAGGCAGAATTGAATGTTTCTGTATGGGGAATGCAGGATTATGTGTACCGGAAAACACAGAAAGAACAGCTTAATATATTAAAGGCAATGTATGTTCTTGAAGAAAGAATGCCGGAAGCCGCTAATGAAATTTTTGGTATCAATGAAGATATGGGAAATGTTCCTGCGGCACTCCTCGTCCATTATAATGCGCTTGGTTTGACTGAAACAGGCAAGAAAGTTAAAATAGAGTTTGATAAATTTCTTGAATTAGAAGTTGAAAAACTTAAATTAGATACGACAGCTATCGCGCGTGAGGACCTCAGTGATACCAAGACACTTAAAAAGGCAATAGCCACAATAAGGAACACAAAAGATAAATCCGTTCTGCCGGAAGATTTTGCCGGGTATGTTGATTGGATGAGAAAGCTGCTTTTTTCCAATAAAGATCTTTATGAAGAGGGAGGAGCTTACGCGCAAGTAATAAAAGAGATCCAACTTATGGGTCCTGAAGAACAAGCGGCCGAATGTTCGAAAATGACAGAGATAGCCGACTATACAAAGATAACCCTTGATAAAGATGGTGTAATTTCTAAGATAGCCGACTATACAAAGATAACCTTTGATAAAGATGGTGTAATTTCTAAGATTATTAAAAAATTGAACGAAATTGCCAGTCAGTTTGCTGCGGCTGATACTATTGATTCACTTATGAAAGTGATTAGCAAATATGACTTTAATAACGAAGAGTTTAAAAAAGATTTCTTGAACCCTGTTACTAAAGGTAAGTATGAACGCGTCCGATCTGTTGCACGTTTAAGTGTCTCTCGGATGTTTAAAGACGCCCTCTCTCAGGTTTCTCAAATGGACGAGTCAGAAGCAAAGGGCGTTCTCGAAGCATTGAGTAAATTGGAAATTCTCGCCGTCGAGTGTATCGGCCTTTCAGATCAGGCAAAGATAGAATATAAATCAATGCTCTTAGACTCTAATGAAAAACTTGATGCGAAAGCAAAAAAACGGGCACGTGATAAAATTAAAGAATATATTGCTGGTGATGAAATTAAAAAACATATTGCTGGTGTGAAGATTCCTCCGTTTTCTGAACCCGGTGTTTCTGGTTCCCGTGTCTCTTTTCTGCTTCAGCTTAATAAAAATTATATAGATGTTGAGATGAAGAATCTGAACAACTTAATGGCTGTATTGTCTGATAACGAAGTTGAAAAATTTAAGGGGAAAATCAAGGAAAAGATAACTGCGGTGATAATGGATCTTATAAAGGCGTGTATCGCGGATGGAACTCAAGAAAAGTTACTAACGGAAGAGAAAACGGAAGAGAAAACAGAAAAAGATATACGAATCAGAGATAAGTGGGAACCTTCCTTAATCGAATCGGTAGATTATAGAGAGGAACTTGAAACCATTATTAACGAGATGAAAGAAAATCCGGAAAAAACGTATGAACAGTTTGCAACGTACCTTGAACGGATTAATGAGGTAAACGTAAACGGTGAGTTCTCGGATAAACTGGCGCCTGACGTTATGCGGTCTAATCTTGAAGACGTGTTTGGTTCATATATAAAGAGTGACGTATTTACGTCGCAACTGGCGTTGAAATACAATGAGCCGTTATCAACCGCTCTACAAAAAATGCTGAAAAAAAGATATATTGACCAATCGTTTAAAAACACTATGGACGGGCAGATTGATTATAAAGCCTCTCTTGAAGAAATGTATAATGGTTCTCTTGTAATATCTCAGAAGATTATATTGCTCAGGAATGATTTAGCAAACGCTACTATAGAAGATGTTAGAATTGAACTGGCAAAAAGCATACAATCTGAGATTAGGAAGCTCTATTATCTCACCAATGTATTCAAGACTGCATATTTGCGTATACCGGGATTTGATATTTCAGCCGATATGAGGACAGCCTTTGAACGCTATAATTCAGATACGGGAACAGATGACGATTTGAGGCTCTTGACTTGTATGGCTCTCAGCTGGCCGGATAAGTACGCAAGCCTTTTCGAAAGCCCCGAGAATCATGAGATATTGGAATATGTGCCTGCTTTTATTTTAAATAATGCGTGGCCAAAAAAGATGGAAAAGACACTCAGAGAAAAGGCTGATGAGCTCCTTGACCTTTATTATACTGCCGGAGATATTCTGGCTAAAAAGACCGGAGTTCAGGACAGTCTGAGATCAATGAAAAAGAATATTGTTATCTCAAAACAATATCTTGAAGGGAAGGTAGATATTAAAGATGTTATTAAAAGCGGAGTCTCTCGCGAGCAGGCTCTGATCCTTGAGAAGATGGAACGCATTCAAAAAGCAGTCACCACCATAAAAAAGATTGCCACCTCTCACTGGAAATATTTTGGCAGCATATCTAAGGACGAAGTAACAAAGCGTCTCCAAGCTTTGAAAATAACGCCGGAAGAGAAAGCTAGTATCGAAAAATTTATTCTCGAAGCCAAGAAGGTAAAAAATGACCGTCAGGCACTTGATTTTATTCTTAAGAACATGTTCTTAAAAGATGGCTACGTAACATGGAAAAATTATGTTGCCAATGACAAAGATCTGATTTCTGTGCGAGACTATGCAAATCGTCCATTGCTTTTCTTCAAGCTCATGAATGATTCCGAGAATAAGCGGTATTGGGTAAATAAAGTATTTGCTCAGGCGACTAAGATATCAGAAGTGAGCTCTTTTGACGAAGGTATTGATGAAAGGTTGACATATCTTCATGCACGAATAAAGAACCTGTTTAAAAATGGGAAATTGACTGGGGCCGCGGTATTATATCCTGACATTATCATGTATTCAACATTTGCCTATACCATACGAAAAATAAAGAATCTTGCCGCGATACCTCCGCCAAGTTTGAGTGTGCTTGTTGATACACTCAACAATGAGCAAGAGTATGTTCATGTTGAGTTAGATCCAACCATGCATACTGAAGCCACGAGTAAATACTTAAAAGAGCTTTCACAAAAACTAAAAAAGTTTGTTGATAAAAATCGATTAGTACCGCAGTTTAAGATATATGACTCTGAAATACCCGCACTACCCGCTTTGATGCTTTCATTGAAAGAATATTCTGATCCCTATATGGTGTTGAGACAGTTCCTCTTCGCGTTTATAACTAAAGAACAAAATCTTACCAGAGACGAGATAAGTAAGCTCAAGTCAAAGATTTTTGGTGCAATGCAAGTTCCTGAGCTATTAGAAGAGCAGTATAAAACAATACGCGACATACTTGTAAAGACAATGAATACGACCATTGATAAGAGCACAATAGCGACGGTAGAGAGTATTTACAATACTCTGCTCGATAGAGACACTCCTTTGACTGAGTTAATTGATGTTGAGTTGGGAATTACAATCGATATAGCACCGATCGTATCCGAAACGGTTGATCCGCAGGAGGCGTTAGAAACTGCCGCGAAAGATGTGAGTGAAGGTAAGAAGATTGAATTACTCTCAGATGAGGCCGTACAGATGATCAATGATGGTGATAGGGTTGCTGTAATCGTTGAGAATGAGACCGGTGATTATGCATATGATGATACCGGACGGCTGTATAAACTTACAGCTCCTCAGGTTAAAATGATCTTAGACTCAAACATCCCGGTTTACCGATACTTTGATTATGGGGATGAGGGGTTAGTCGCGGTTATTAAGACATCATCGGGAGAAAAAATACTTATTGATCCGACTCGAGAGAAAGGGGATCAGTCAAAACTGATTAGCTCTGTTAATGCTTTAGCCAAGATGCCGCCAGAAAAAAGGCGTCAGGAAATACAGACACTTGCAACAGTGTACGGTGATACGCTTGCTCAGATTAACGAATACAAAAAAAAGGGTGGGTACAAACAAGAAATAGAGAAACTTGAGCTCGCAAACGATAATCAATACAAAAATATTTCTAAAAAGATAGAGCGAGTAGAGGTTGATAGATTTGACGGCCTGCGGTCGCTCTATAGAATGTACAGGGATTTTAAATTCCGTAACGAATTCTATAAGTTTCTACTGGTTTACATGATAGCGCCTATGATTTTATCTGTGATGCTCATTCCATCAGTAGGTATGGCTTTTGGCGTTATTTTAGCTGTACAACTTGTGTTCTCGATGGCCGTAACGATCTGGTATTATGGCTTTAGAAAAAGAGAAGATCTTGTTGCTAGTGGTGTGGGTGATAAAATGCGACAAGATATTACACGATATATTACAACAGAAGACGATTCAAAACGCAAGATGCTGGCAAAGACTATTGAAGGATACGCAAAACGGAACCTACCGCTCTTTAAGGTGACATTGAAAGATATGTTAATGGCTGAATCAAAAGTTATATATAAGGATGTCTTAGGGTATGTGGATGTGGATGAAATACGGCCTGAAGAAAAGAAACTCTTTGATTCGTTATCTGACAGCTTTGCTGACAAAGAAGAAAACAGCTTGTTCTGGTTTCGCCGTATATCGTTAGAGCTTTTCCTGATCTTTTTGCCGCTATTTGCTATGCCGCTTTCTGCTGATGCAAAGACGGTTGCAGATATAGCGTTTGATAAACAACAGGCTGTGATGACAACCGTTGAGGAGAAAGGTTTTTACCCTGCAATGCGCAATTTTTTCAGTAACCTGTTTACTGTAGAAAAGAGACGTGAAGAAATACCTGTATTACCACCGACACTGCCGGTAATAAAAGAGAAAGTGCCGGCATTTAAGCCAACTATAGAACCGGTAATTCTCACTAAAGAACCTAAACCGTTTACGACAGAACCAACAACTGGACAGGAAGCAACTTCTCCCGAGAAACCGGATACAAAAGATATTATACCAGTTACAAAACCGACTCTTATTCCCTTGGTTGAGGGCGAACGGGATCGGGATCAAGAAGATAAGATTACGAAAGAACTTAATAAGAAAAAGAGTAAACTTACCGAGTTGGAAAGGGATTATGATACAAAATTCGGTTCGTTAAATAAGAAATATGATGCCCGCATTAAAGATTTGAAGTCAAAAATAAATGCAGATAGGACAAAATTAGAAGTGGAGAATGAGCATATACGCGCGCTTCGCATTGCAAAGGTTCGCTCGCAGATCGGTGATCCTGATGAGCTTATTGGAGCTAGGGATAACGACGTAAAGAAAACGATCAGAAATGCTCAGGATATATTTAAGATACTTGCAGCGGCTAAACCAACTAAAATATCCGGACTCAAAGTGAAAAACGCTGCGGAGATGGCATTACTGGTGGAAGAAGGCCATGATCCGAAACCGGAATTGTATTTTACTCTTTCTGACAAGATCTCAGCAGGAATGACATCCACATTAAGATATGACAATAAGGGGAGACTTATCATTGAAAAAACTCGCACACAAGCCGAGAGCGCTAAAGTTGACGAGGAATCTAACGAGAACAAGCGAAAAGACATGATGCTTCGGGCTATAATTCTTTATCAGCAAGCTTATCAGGATGAGCAGAGTTACCTTGAGGCATTTAGAGCTGCACAAATAGAATTAGAAGATCTTATTGAGAAGAAAGAAAGTTTTGGGACAATCCAGACACAATCGAATGAAGTGCAGAATCTCTACATCAAGTGGAAAGAGAAATTTGATAGGACCGAGCGTCTTCGTGATATTGTCAGAGTAGTTATTGGTTTGCCTGATGGACATATGATCAAGATAGTGGACATAATGAATTTTAAAATAGAAGAATTTCCGATAACTACATTTAAGTACGAAAAAAGTGTTCAAACACTTAAGCAGGTATTTGAACTAAAAGAAGAGATCATAGACCAGATGATCGCTAATGGCGGCAGAATTCAGATAGATCTGGGTATATCGCTTGACTTCTTCAACTTAAAAAGACCAGGATTATCATTATATGTATATAGTGACAGAGGACGATGGGATCCTAAGGTAAAAGAACGCGAGGTTATCCGTGAACGATACGAGCTCATTAATATTGAACAAAATGTGTATTATTACGTTGCCGACCTGTTAAGGCTGTATGTGTCACTGAAACGCCAGTTAGATGAAAACACGCAGGTAATAAAGGATATAAGCCAATTAAAGGAATTAGAAAAATATAAAGACGTTATAACTCCAGCAGAGAAGAATGCGTTTGAATTAAGGAAACTCCGAGCTCAGATAAAGAAGGAATCTATCAGCGCACATATAAGAGTTGTTATAGATGCGTTGAATAAAAGAGGTATTGATGTAAGAAAGGATTCTGATGTTTCAAAAATCGTTAAGGCCGAAGAGAAAGGGAAACATGTCGATTCAGACATTCATAAACTTGCGCTTAATACCGCTATAAAGATCCTTGAAGAGGCGCACGTAAAAAGTGTTATCAGAAGCACTATAAGAAAGGAAATCAACAACACTGAATTTCTAAAATTTGCAGAGAGACTGGCTAAGGTGTTAGCAGAAAGAGATTATAAAAAGACATTTGCACAAATACTGGATGAAGAATACAGGTTGCAGACGGAACATGAGGGAAAAGAACTTACGGAAAAAGAAAAGAGGGATATTGAGTTTAATCTTATAGCGAAGCTGTTAAGCCAAGGGTTATCTTACGATGAGCTTATGAGTTATCTGGATGAAAAAGGATTGGAAAAAAATAAGGTCACAGAAGAGTTAAAGAATAATATTTTTGAAGTAGAAAAGAAACTACGGCATGCCGGTAAATCCCCAGACGTCCATATTCAAGAGGATGTTCAGGAGTTAGGTTTGATTGACCTCGTGCGTGCTGCGCTCAGAAAGCATCCGCAGCTTCAAGCTCTAAAAGAGAATGTCGAAATAAATAAAATTGATGCGACACATCCTCATCCTGGAAAAAATATACAAGATGCTGAAGCACAGGTTGGGTATCGAGAAGCTTTTGCGGATTTTGACCGGAAAAATCTTGATATAGCAAAAGGCGCTGTCATTGAAGAAGTGATTGCAGCCTATGATAACCTTATCAGAGCGAGAATAAGGCAACAGCGAGAATCGCAGCTTATCGGCACTTATAATGAGTGGGTTAAAAAAACTAAGAAAACAGCGGATAAGATAAAGATCGCCAGCGCCGAGATGGAGAGAGATGAAGCAATAAATGAAGAGAAAATAGCCCGGGATGATTACGCCGCTGCATTGTCGCGGCTTAAAAAAGCGACGCGGCGGCGCGAGAATGATCTTATTGTCTTTGAAAATGATGATGGTATGAGTAAAGAGCTATGGGATCAAGTGCTAACAATGATACGCAATAATGAGAAAAAGAAGCCTACGGCATTATTTATTGAATTATCTAAGTTTTTGAAAAAGAACATTCGTGATTACAATCCCGAACTTCCATCGACAAAGAAATTCTTCGACATGATCCGTAATCTTACCAGTGATGGACCTTTTAGTGTCGTGATCTTAGAAGATATAGATACGTACCCTCAGAAGAAGATCTCTAAGGACTTGAAAGAGGTATTGGATGCTAAGGGGATTACCTATAATTATGATGCTTTGTATGGAGCATTGAAAAATCGCCTAGAAATGCTGGTTGATCTTATAAAAGTGGCTGAAGAACGTCGAAGATTTGATCGTTATCGGGGAAAACAGACGCATCCGGAGAGTCGAATAGATAAGATACCTTGGATGATATTATTTGGCGGTGTTGATTTTACTAGTAGAAATTATATCACTGAATACAAGATACCTGACACAAGCATAAGCATATCGAATCTTGTGCATCAAATAGGGCAAACGATAAAAACAATATATAACGATACGCAAAATGATGCAGAGATCCTCGCACAATACCGTATCGCTAAGCTTCGTTATACACTAGCTGAAGATTATAGTCTTTATCTTAAAGACATGATGAACGATCTTAAAAAGAGAATGGAAGATGGTGATGTAACGGTAACGGAGGAAGGTGAAATACTAAAAGCTGAAATAGATTATCAGAAAGCTGTCATCGCCAGAGACGCTGCGAACCATAATTTCTTATTATGGGAATTAAAAGAAGTGGTGCTCCGTGAAAAAGAAAAAATGGCTCAAGTTAAAGTGAAAACATCGCGTTTCGCACAAAAGGTCGCAAAACATTACGGAAAAACAAAGCGGGATAGTAAAGGTAATGTTCGGGATATTAATGTTAATGTTATTGAGAGAGTTGTACATGCTATGATGGAAAGAGTTGACGCACGTGATTTGAAATTCCCGAAAGAAGTAAAAATATCAGGAGAAGTATTTTTGTTTGAGTCACTTGAAGATGTGCTGATTGAGCGCTTAATAAAGGGCGAGGAAATGAGCAAATGGGCTGAAGAGCCTTATCAAATAAGCGATTATGCTGATGTTATTGGTGGACTCGAATCCACTATCCTGGAAATCGGAATCCTAAAGAGTGAGAGAGAAAGAAACATTCTTGAACGTGAAGAATTTATTGATGTAGCACCGATCTTTTCGTATGCGTCTCAGGTAGAACTCAAGAAATCACTGAAAATTCCTGGGACAATGCTCTATTTTGATGTTCAGAAACACCATGATTTTACTGAAATACATATTCCACAGGCAGAACTTGGTATTGCTCAGGAAAAAATAGGGCTTGACCAGTTAAAGCTTGATAGCGGTGCAGAATATGAACGTCTCAAACATGAGTTTTTTACAAGAAAACAAATGTGTGCCGTTCTGGAGACGATTTATAATCAAAGAGTGAAATTGCGTGAGGTTATTAAGGAGAGAGATAAAAAAGAAATTATAAAAATTGATAAGACACGCAAAGATTATCCGAAAGCCGATCAATTTGTCAAAGAACTGAACGCACAATTAGACGTTGCAAAAAAGGAATTGTCTAAATCAGAAGCACGGCTCAAGGCATTTGCATGGGCGACAGGATATGGGTATTCACCGGAGAAAAATGTAAGAATAGAATTGAGCACACTTTCACCGGAAGAATTTAATGCTGTATTTGCAGAGTTAAAAGAAGCACTTGGAGTGCATCCCAAGATAAAGATTGCAAAGATCGATATTGATAAAGCAGAACTTGAAGAAATAGCCGGTAAACGAAAAGGCATGATTGATGCTGTCATTCTTACCGCGACACCCGAAAGCTTTTCTTTAACCGGGACCAAAAAGCTTGATTTTCCAGAAGAAAAAATAAAAACAAAAATTGTTGAATTGGAAAAAGAAATAGGGCAACTTACGCTTGATGTAAAGATTGAGGAGTTACGGACATATTTATCACGACTACAAAAAAATCTAAATAATGCGATGCAGGACGTTAAAGATAAGCTCCTCTTGAGAAATAATGCGTACGCACTTGTGTATGGGAGCGCTGATGATGCATTGCAAAGTGTCGTTGAACGGTATTTAAAAGGTGAGCAGTTATTTGGTGATGTGAGAGCGCTGGAAGAAAAATATGTAAATGCTGAAATAGGGTATAACCAGGCATTAGGAGTCTATAGGAGTCTTTTTGCTCAATTTGAGAATTATGCGCAATTTATTCTGGAGGATGAATACAAACTACCGAAAGCAGTAAAAGGTGCATTGAGTACAGTTGAGCAGACAAAGTTGGAAAGTGAGAGATTAGAACTTAAAATGAGTATTATTCAGCGAGATTTACTCGAGACAGAGATAACCAAGAAACAAAATCGTATGGCAGCGCTTGAACGTGAGCAGGCGTTACAGGCCTCTCAGATAGCCGGTGCTGTAGGAGACGTATTTTTGATCGATCGTACGAAAAAAGATATTGCGCGGCTTGAAAAAGAAATTGAAATGTTAGAAAAAGGTACTGAGGGGCCTGTAACGCCTCCTATCGATGGTATGATGGGTCCGGTAAAAACAGTCGAAAAAGCGTTTGTTCGCGTTGTTCGCGAAGGGAGCGTTGATAAACCGGTTGAGCCCAGAAATGCAGATTTTTATATCAGTCAGCTATTTGGTAGTGATGCAAAGGAATTTAAATCGCTTGTTTCAGACATTGCAAAAGCATTCGACATAGATCTTAGGGATCACAAAGTTGTTGATAAAGAAGCGTTCCAGATAATGTTTTTGCAATATTTTATGACTCATCCGCAACTTCAGAAAAAAGACAGATTCCGCTATCTTAAAGAAGTCGCGGTTTTCGCAGAGGGAATTCATCCACTCATTAATGATATGCTTAAAAAAGGTGATGAATTACCGTTTGCGCTTGGTGTTCATTTTGATTCATTCTTCAGAGTAGACATAAAAGAACGTTTTGATGAACGGTTGGTGGGAAATAAGAATTTAAATATATCCGAGATAGGTCTTGCCAGTTTTGCTGGAAGAATGGTTGAGTTTTTATATAAGGAAGCAAAAGCCGATAATCCTCGTGGTTTGCCTGAGCCTATTACCAGAAGTAATGTGAGAAACTATGTGTATAAACGTTATATTTTACCTTATATCGAGACAATGCTTAAACTGTTCCTTAAAAAGCAGCAAGGTGAAGAGCTCAGTGATGAAGAAGTGCTACGTCTAGCTAAGGGAGAGAATGAGCTTTTTAAATTTATGGATACGGTAGAGTTTGGTCTCACAAAAGAACAGAAACTAGAGATGAAGGACCCTGCATATAAGTTTGCGGCAGGACTTTACAAGCGGCTCTTTGATATGGATCTCTATAGATTTGATAATTTACAACATGACGGTATCGTGAATGCGTTTTACCTCTATATCAAGTTAAACGGGCTGGATAAGGACCCTGAAAGACTTGAAGCGCTTAAAGCTTACCTGATCGATATCAGTGAGGTATCAAGAAGTTTTTACGGGTATTATGACTTTAAGCTCGGTCAATATATGGGTATGCCTGATTCCGCAAAACTGCTGGTTATGGTAAATGATCTCAAGAAGAATTCAGGGATACAAAACACTAATGACCTTGCAAAAATGCTTGATCCGCTCCTTGACGAGTTAAACCTGAATATAGCGATAACCTATGGCGATGCACTTAAGAGAGCACCTCCAAAAGTTAGTTCATGGATACAGAAGCACAATGCTGATTGTGAAGCGCTTTTCAATGAAGTAAAGTCTATGAGAATAACCAAAGAATTTGGCGATCTCTTTAATCTGGGGACATGGATGAAAGAGAAATACCAAACATATATACCGGTTACCGTACCGGCATATCAGTACGTATTATTGGGTGATAGCCGCTACCTTGTTAAACAAGATGGCGATCGGTATATCCTCACAAATATCAAGACAAATAAAATTTTCGAGTTCGAAAAAGGCGATAGCACATTTACTGTTAAGGGCGTTAAGCTTCTGATTGCCCAAAACCGTACCGGTGAGCTCGATATAACACCGGATCTCTCCGATGAGAGTACACGGGCACTGCTGAAAGGTAATCTGGTCGAACTGTCAAAAACGATTAAAAAGCTTATACCGGTTGCCGGTAAATTCCTCAATGACGTATATACCGCGGAATACCAAAAAGTGCTTAAAGCGTTTAAAGGTACGGTTCCGTCACCAGAGGCTCTCAAGGCATACATTAAAGCAAACAGAGATACTTTACGCATACAGTTACCGCCGCTATTCATTGGGAGAAATCTTGATCAGGTAGCCATCAAGATGATTGAAGATCTCAAGGATCCAGAGAACGTGGGATTTTTAAAGATAAATTTTGCTGATCCGAGATTTAAGCAGTGGATCGGGTTCCTGAGATATTTTGACGAGTTTGCAAAGATCTATTTTGTTGATGAAAACGACACCCTGCGTTTAGAATGGCTTGATGTCCTTTTCAATAATATCGTGCTTCTCTCATCTACAATTGATGTTCCGAAAGTATTGAAGACATATCTTAAAAATCCTTCGATCACTTATTTTGATCCGACTGATCCCGATCATATGGGTGTTATGGTAAATCTTTCCATGGAACTTGCGCTTGCGTATAAAGGCGATGCAGAAGAATTTAAAAAAGCAATTGCATACCGTATCAAAGTTTCTGAACATTTGCGGGAAATGCCGCCTGATGAAAATTTTGAGGCCGCGAGAGAGAATCTTAACAGTGCCACTAAGCGTGAAAAACTGAAGGGGATATATGGACATATAAGTGATGATGTTCTTGAGTTTTATAAGGGTGTATGGGAAGAAAAATTTAAGATAATTCTACGTAATGGAGAAATATCTTCGGTTTCTGATGAACTTATGCGCAAGAATATACCTATTGAAGCTATTGGCGAATATATGAAGATTCAAGAAGAGTTGCTTAATGCTTTCAAAGACCAAAGGGTTGAAGAACGCCTGTACGAAAAGGCTCTTGAGAAATCACTTATACTGCAAGAGGAAAAGATAAAACAAGACTTGAGGGACATGGGGGTAGAGGAAGAAACATTACGAGCAGAAATTGATCTTTATCTTGATGCATACAAAAAAATATTTAAACAACAGTTCTTAAAAGGCAGAGTATCGGCGATTGGATTTGATATTTACCTGTCAAGGATACAACTTATTAAAAATCGGATCAAAAACGACCTTGATTCTCAGGCTGTTTTCCCGCTTGGAAGTTATGTACCAATTGATAAAATTGTTAATGATGCAGAAAAAGTTGCGATATCCGAAAAAAGAATAGAGCTTACTGAAAAGGAAATTAATTCTCGCGCAAAAAATATAAAAGAAAAATTTGTGCCGGAAACAGCCAGTCGTTTCGCTGAAATTTATAAGGTAGTGAGACGGCTTGTTGATGAAGGTATCATTTCATTTGCTGACCGCGGAATAGAATATGATCGCGCGCAATGGGGCGCTGTCAAAAATGCCGAGAAGGTATCGAAAGAGAGTTTTGAACAGATAAACGTTGATGTTGATAATGAGGAGATAAAGGGTTATATCAAAACATTTGCGAACGCGCACTATGATGATGATGTTTTCTGGCATGAATTTATGGAGCAGGGTGTTGTCCAAAAGACAATGGAATTAATGAAAAGTGGATACACAGGTGAAGAATCCGAGCAGGTTTTAAGAGATCGTTATACAGCGGCCAGAATTGCCAAAAAAGAATTCCGTCCCCTTGAAGGAGGAGAGGTAAACAGCTGGGTTGACTGGCTCAGAAAGTATGATATTACTCAAGATAAGGATATAAAGGAAGTCTTTGGAAATATTCACTGGGCAAAAAATATTAACCTCGAGCTTGTGAGCGATCTTATTAAAATAGAAAATCCGAGAGTTTTTTATCCAAATTTTGATATTGAAAAAATTATGAGCGTAGTACCACCTGACGCGGGACACAAAATTGAAAAAACCGAAATTCCAACCATAAATCTTATACCGCTTATTGAGGAAGTTGACAGGCTTAACGCCAAAGCTACACGGACAACTTTTGTGCGCGTACAGGATCTCAGAAAGTATTTTGACGGTATCGCTGTTGTTTCTAAAGACGTATTGGGTAAAATTGATCTTAAAAAGGCAAAAAGTTTATACCTTAAATGGAAAAAAACATCGAAGGGGGAGAAAAAGGCAGCGCTTGATAAAAAACTTGATAAAAAATTACTTGATATTTGTGCCAAACTAAATAAAGCCGCGGAAAAGGACATGACTTCTTTTAAGGATGGTTTGAAAAACTTGATTGGGGAGGCAAAATCTTTTGGCACGGACAATAAAATTTCTAAAAAATTTAGTCAGGAGAAGTTAACGCAAGAAGAGGTAGAACGCATTTTTAAGTCATATTTTGATTATGGAAAAGAGCCGGGGCATGAGGTAGATAGACTTTTTAAAGTTTTTGATGCTGTACGTAAGGATGTTGAGGAAGACCTTGACCTACTGAATAAAAAAGGGATTATGAGCAGGATACGCGGTGTATTTCAAAACGCAAACGATGAATTGAGCCGTTATCCTGAAATGACAGATATAAAAAAGAAAGCTCTAAGAGAAAGAATTGAAAAAGCGGGTTTTATTGATATAAATGATTTTGCCGGCCATTTAAAGAAAATGGAACTTTTATTTAATTTATATGTTCAGAGGGCGCAGCTTAAGGATGATAAGGCGATATATTACGGATTTAATGATATGTTCTTAGATAAGGCAACCAACAGGGAAAAACTACAAGAAAAATTTAAGGATACGATATTCATCAATGCTGTATACAGAACGTATTTTGGCGAAGATATAACAGATGAGTTCAGGCAGAGGTTTGTGTATATGGTGAGCAGAGATACAGATTTTGAAGACCAGCTTATTAACCTTGCAGGCGGGGCAAAATGGGGAAAACTCACCAAACAAGAACAGAAGAAGCTTAAGCGAGAAAAGATCAAAGAAATAGTCAGACTATGGAAGTTTTACATTGATGAGCTTGATGATACAGCATTATTTTTGGAAAGCAAGCATGGAGGAGTTGTTCCTCTTCCAAATATGTACAATACTCTGCATATGGCTGCCGAATACGTGATGAATGGTAAAAATGAGGAGCAAATAAAGGAATTTATCGAAAAATATAAGACAATACAAAGCGTTTTTATGGAAAAGAGCAAAAACTATATAACTATGGATAAAGCTGTATATATCAGCAAGGAAGAGCCGCCTGCGGCTGTTGGTAAACTTAAGGGATATCTTGAGGGTATGTTTGACGGTAAATATCATGCTGATGTCAATCTTGGTAATCTCGGCCCTGATATTGAAAAATTGAAATTTATATACAGTATATCAGTAGAGAATTTGGGAGAGATACCTGATGAGAGCTTAACGGATAAATTGTTAGAAATATTTAAATCAGATCAGTGGAAGGTAAAACATCAAGGAAACCTAAAATATAAAGCTATGGGTGATTTGTTGTTCAGGTTAGGAAATTTCAAAGCATCGTTAAGGGCGCTATTATATAAATTAGAGTTAAAAGAAGAGCAGTCTGACAGGGTTATAAAAAGAATTATGCTTAAGTATGCTGATGATATTGCAAAGAGTATGTTTGAAAAGTCATCTCGGGAGAAGAGGGCAAAAACGAATATTGAAACAGAAAAAGATATGTTGGATAATGCTAAAGAGCAAAGCGAAAAAACCGAAAAAAGAAGAACGGAAAAAAATAAAGAGTATATCGAAGCGAAAGGTAAAGAAGCACTTAATTTATTCTTTGATAAGGAACGTAAAAAAGTTATCCAAGATATAAAAAAGATCGGTTCCAAAGAAGTGCCGGCAAAGATTATTAAAGAGATTCTTAGTGAAGACGCTAAGATTGATTATATTGTTGACCGGTATTTATCAGGTGAAGAGGTGCCCAAGGTTATTAAAGATAATTATGTGTTGCTGGTGAAAATCAAAGACATTTATCTTGAAAAGTATCTTGGTTATCCAGATTCTACAAAACGTAAAGAAATGTCACTTTATGATATGGATGCAGATGATCAGGGAAGAGTTAAATATTTATTGGAACAGGTGAAACTTGGCAATACCACTATTGTTGATGTAGGCGCGGAACTTGAGTTAAAACGCAAAATTAAGAGTCAATTTAAGGAGAAGTTCGCTCTTGAATTTACCGATGATGACCTTGATAATTTTGTCCGCCAGATGGACAAGAGCGGTATTACGGAGGGAAAAGTGTATGATTTAATGGATAACACAACGGCTATGCGCGATATTATAATGGATATGACAGGTAAAGACGTTAAAGAGGAAAAGATGGTTATGGATCTTATGTTTATGGCTGATAACGCATTTGACTTTGGTTTTGCTCCGTCACCTGAAATCAATTATAATCGCGATATAATACGTGTAATCGGGGCTATGCTTAAGGTTGAGCCTATTTTCTCTAAGGGGCTTTTGGGGCTTACAGAATTGGAAAGAAGGATTGAAGAAAAGTGGCGTGTGCAATTGAAGAAAATCATTTCTGATATGGGTATAGATAAAGATAATTATTATGAAAATATAAATGAAAATATAAATGAAATACGCAGTGAATTTACGTTGTATAGAAGCAAAGCCATTTCTGCTGCGATTAAAACAGAATTTGAGAGATTAGAATTAAGAGATTTTGATATTACCAGTAAGACTGATATTGCTAAAAACAATATTAAAAATCTTACCGAAACTGCAGTAAACAGTAATCTTGATGTATCTGATATCAAGATGATTATAGACGATGTTGTACGTCTTAGAGAAGATCAGGAAAGACAATTTGGCGTGAAGATTGCAAGTGATGATGAATTGCTCGTTTATGTTGATCAGATGTCTCGTAATTGGTGGCAAAGACTTGATGTTATTGGGCTTTTGCCTGAGCAGATGAGAAATACCTATGTGCAAAGAGTGCAGAAAAATGTTGTTGAAGACATAATGGTGACTTCTAACCGTGAAATTACAAAGCAACTGCTTTCAATACGGTATATTGCTAAACGTACGCAGTTGAAAAAGGCTGTTACGTCAATGTTTGTTGAGTTGGATATAACTGTACCTTCTGAAAGAGCTTTTGATTCTCTTGGTGTGCCTAACGATTTTATGGATAGAATCGTCGGCAAAAACGTAACTGTTTCTGATATACGCCTCTTTAATGAAAGTGTCAATCAGGTTAAGACTAATACTGGATGTGACCTGGATTCGGCGATTAGGTTAACTGACAGTGTAATGAAGATAGGGATCAAGGAATTACTAGGGCTTGAAGAGCCTGAAGGAGGGTTTGATGATGCATTAAGAGAACAAATTAAAGTTAAGATGGGACTTGATCTTAAAGCATATATCAAGCTTGTTGAGGAATATATCTCGGCAAGTAATGATCTGGCTGAAAATGAAAAGAAGATAAAGAGTACAGAAGAAATGATTACGGCCGCTAAAAAAGCTAATAAGCTCATCCCTGGTTTGGAAACGGAAGTTAGTAAAGCACCAAAAGCTATAAAGTCGGCTGCTCAAACAAAAGCGATAAATAAAATATCTGGTGAGGCAGAGAAGTCTCTTGGACTCTTTAGAGATACTATAACCGGTATTCCGATTGACAATATATATATTCAAAAAGACGGTAAACTGGAATACAGCAAGATGACAAAGCCTACAAATATAGGGTTGGATTGGATTTGTATCCTGACACAGATCAAGAATAAGGAAACTGAGCTGAAAACGTTTGCGGCGGAACCCAAAAAATATGAATCTGAGATATCCCGTCTTAAAATAGAAATACAAGGATTACAACAGCTTCTGGCCAAATCAGTTTCAGCAGTTAGAGGTATAAATCATGTCTATGGCGGTGTTTTTCCGGAATATCTAAATATTGAAGAAGGGAATATAACTCCTGTAATTGATGATAAGGGATATATAAATTATTCATTTCTGGATTCGGCATGGCTGACATTTGCAGCTTCTCTGGTAAGAGATACGTTTAAAGATGTAACTGGGATGGAACATGTTTTCCAGAATGCAGATAAAATCGTAAAAGGTGCCGATTACAGCGTTTTTGTTGATGATAAAAAAGGCATTGTGATCCATGGTTTACGTATGCTGTGTCCTATAAAAGAAACGGCTTTAGGAATACCTACTGTTATTGAACCTTATAAATCCGGCATGCTTCGTAGAGAGGTGTTGTATTATGGGGAACTTAATAGTGAAGTTAGGGTGCCATTGTTATTCTTAATAAGTGAGGGGAAATTACCGGCTGATATATTAGAAAAAATGCCGTACTCGAATAATAATAATCAGGAAATAGAAGGATTTAATGTTGCTGAGAGTTACAAAAATAATGCATTTACCGTGTTTACACCTAATATATTCTTTGATGACGGTCGGTACGCGCCGAATATTCTGGTAAATGACATTAATTATATTCTTGCCGCCCGCGAGATTGCCCGGAAAAACGGATTTAAGTATATGGGTTCCGCGCCTTCATCTGATCTTACCGGTCGTTATAGTGACGCGTTTGGCCTCAATGACGCGTCAGTTGTGGCACCTTACCCGGCCGCACTTTTTGCAACAACTGATCTGGATATAGCGGTGGAAAATCTGGTGAATTTTAATAATTTAAAAAGGGTGAATTTCGATGGCGTTGATGTGCTTGTTGATGCATATGGCGCGGAAAATGGTGATCCTGTTACTCCGTCAAAAATATTGTCTTTAGACCAGTCATTATTGTTTCTTGCGCTTAATAAAGATACTGTACGCAATATTGTGCGGTCCGCAGGCTGGTCTGAGGGCGCTTTTGACCAATTGCGGAAAATCGATAAAAAACTTGATGGAATTGACAAAAGTAAACTCGGTGAAGATGGAACAGTGCTTGTCCTTGATTCCAGCCTGGAAGGAAAAAAAGAATTAGCCGGTAAATTAAAGAAACTTAAAGAAGATAAGAAAAAACTTGATGGCAAAAATGAAACACTAAAAAGCAAAAAAGCTAAGTATGACAATCTTCTGAAGGAAGCGCCTTCGCTGGATACAGAAAAGCGAATGTCATGGAGTGATATAGGGTACAACATGTTATATCTTTTGTTAGGAATGGGTATAGTCACGTGGTTTTACAAGGTATGGCGAGGACGTGTAGAACCTTACATAAAGCCGGCTAATGATGTCATTGATGAAACCGGGATTACGCGTGATAAAGAGGGTTTAATTTTAGACGGTGTTATTGATATTATCATAAAATTGAAAAGAAACCCTGAAGCGGCACTGGATCCCAAAGATTTGCGCCAGATGTATGCGAAATTTTATATATTGTTTAAAGGTGATTTATCTCCTCCCACATGGGAACAATTTATTAATATTGTTTATTCAAATATTAAGCATGCAGATCTGGGATACAGAACCCAGGAAGATTTGAATAAAAATAAGACTATTTGTGTAGAGTATTATGAAGATGATGCTAATAAAGCTTTGCTTAAACAATATGTTGCCTCATATACCCCTTCCAGATTCGATAAAATAATATCCTGGCTGAGAAGACATACCACTGAAATTTCTATATTTGCGCTTTTGGTCTACGCGTTATATGCCGGAGACGGACTTGTTTTAATGGCTGGTACGGTAGTAACACAAACTCCTGTAGAAGAAGATAAACCAACACCTAAAGTGACTGATGCTGTTCTCAATGATATGGATGAAGCGTTAAGGACGGAGATAGGTCTTCCCGTTAAACCTATGGTAAGAGGAGTGAAGTATAGAGATCTTGCTGACAGGGCTTTTGATGCTGTAGTAAATAAAAGAACATTTCTTGGGCTTTTGTTTGCTTTCTTTAATGTATATAGTTTGAGCGCGTACAGCGGTATGCCATTTTTTGCCGGTTTTGATTCAATCCTTGCCTATGGCGTTATCGGGACGATTATGTACCGTTTCGCGGTTTCTTTTATGAGTTTTGTTGAAAGCGGTATGGAATATCTGCTTAAGTGGAGATTAAGTGATAGAGAAGAAAAGGGAGCGCTGTGGAGAGGACTTAAAGGATCATTTTTTGAATTTTTCCGCGAAACAATCGTAGTTGTTCTTGCTATGACTTATGTCACAGCTACCATAACCTGGGCTGGATCTGCACTTGGTGGTATAGCAGGATTATTGGCTCTTTATTATATACTGAATTTTGGTATTGCTCTTGTAGGCGATGCATCGATTATTGAGGGTGTCAGGAAATTTTTTGGTATTGCGCCGGTAAGAATGGAGACGCATCCTGCACATCCAGCGTTTATGATAAATATTGCTAGAAAATTTCGTTCTTTAATATTATGTAATAATTACTCTGATACACACGGAGGATCTTTTGCCGCAATGACTAATGTATTCCTTTCATTCATTGATAATTATATTCCCGACAGCAATAATTCCAGCGCGTATTGCAGTGATAATGTAAGTGAATTTGAAATCGAAACAGCTTTTGATTATCAGTCTAAAGTAGGGGATGATAAATTTCTGTATTTTGTCAGAAATAAAGGGGTAAAACTCCCATTAGAAATAGAAGGCAGAATAGTAGAAGTTAATAGACCCGTTAAGGCTAAGGTACATCTTGGAAAACCCGGAGGATATAATCTTTTTACTGAACTTATGGTGGGGGGATTTAGACATCCTCTGGCATATGTTACAAAGATGGCCGCTGACATGCGCGAGCAGTTAAAGGTAAACCGTAAAACTAAAGAGGTATACACTCATTATGAGGCTATCTATGATGTTGATGAAGAGGGTTATCTGAGGGATGATGAGGATTATGATTGGTATGTAAAATATGGAGATAATACCAGTGATTATCTCAAAGAATATCGGACATTAAAGGTTAAGGGAGTTGAGTATGATAATGTTACTGTCAGGCCAAAAATATATATTTATGATTATGATAATCCGGGTGCTAAGCGTTTCAGAATGGCGGAAGCCGGGTTATTTGAGCCTGTAATCGTTAATGGGGAAGAGAAATGGAAACTTGTTTTAAAACAAGAAGATTTTGAGCTTGATAAAGGCGTTATAAAAGTTAGAAAAGGTTTTATGCCCATAGGGTTGCCCAAACATTTTAAAATGGTTTTTGATGTGGAATTTGATATTCCGGAACAAGAAGGGCAAGTTAAAAGAATGTTTGTGCTTGATAAAGAAGGAAAGATGTGGGAGAACGGCAAACCTCTATGCTCTATTTATGATGCTGATGTAGGAGAGGGGGAATATTACAAACTTAGTGAATACAAGGATGGTAAATTTATCGAAACGGACAAGGTTGTAGAAAATGTTGATACTTTTACTATTGATGCGGTCAAAGGACAGCTGATAAAAGGTACAGCTAAGGGGGAGGCACAGGTGGTGCTTGAGGAAGGATGGCTCATTAACAGTGATGGTATACCCGTAAAGATTGGCGGTCAGGTGGTTGGGAACCAGTTTGCTACAACACAAAAAGGATACAAAATATCAAGAGCTGATATATATGTTCTTGAAGTTGAAATTGATTCAAGAAGGACTGTTGATTATACGAAGAGATTTGAGCTTGAGAAGATCTTAAAGGTGGATCTGACAAAAGATTTCAGCAAAGAAGAGAAAAAACTCGATAATGATCTTTCAAAACAAAAATTGTTTAGAGCGATTGAAAAGAGTATCGATGATATAAAAGATAATAAGGCTAAGTTGATTGAGATAATAAAACATTTTGCCGTTAAAGAGGAGGTTTATAAAGGTAAGGGAAAGAAACTTCTTGCAAAACTCGCTAAGGATTTGGCTTCTAATGTGGTCATTAGGCAGGACCTTTATAATAAAGGTACAGGTGAACTTCTTCGTGAAAAGAAGGTGAAAGCGGAGGGTGTACGGGTTGCGAACTGGGCTGATCTTGAAATTATTGGAAGAGATAAGGTCAAAAAACAAGGGATATTAATCGATGCAGACGGTATTGTGACTTTATATGATAAAGGCAAGTTCGTAAAAAAATATACAAAAAAAGATATAAAAATACCGGAAAATCCCGGGAATTTCCTTGTTGAGGTTGATTCTAAAGGAAAAATATCTTTAGTGGAGGCTGATGGAAGGCTTATCAAAGGCGGATTTATTGGTATAGACGGTAGAAGATATGCCTCGGATGTTAATCAGCGTATACCAAGGAAGTTATTTGATAAATTTGTTAAAGAAAAAAGGATTATGTATAAGGAAGCTGACAGATATGCCGAGACTGGATGTGTTGGTGACAGTTATTCAATACACGCGGGAAAGACCGGACGTGAAGATAAATATTTTGTTAAAGACGATCTCATGAAAGATAAGATGAAGGTTTTTGGCGGTTATGTTGTTGATACCGATAAAGGTTTTGTGGTAGCTCTGAAAGATATAACAGATGAGATTAAAAAAGGAGATCTTTATCATGAAGCTGCAAAAAGATTAATTGCGAAAGAAGGTACATTTCAGCAGGCAAAAAGAGATAAAGATAAAGAGGGTGAAAAGGTATTGACAGTTAAAGAAATGGAAGGAAAGAAGTTGTTAAATGTCGCATATCTTAGAGATAAGCGGCGCAAAGTTATCCGTCCGGTTAAAGAGGTTGAATATTTTTATGTGTTATCCGATGTCTTTGAAAAAATGGAGCCTGTTTTAGATGGTTATATGGTTAATAATAAAGACGGTTTCTATAAAGAAAAAGGTAAACTATATTATACTGATAATGAATATAAGTTTTCGCAGATAGATCCTTCTGTTATCGTTGACCTTGCGGATGTTACCGATACTGTTCAGAATTCCATAGACTATGATTTTGATACCGATGGGTTTAAAGAGAGTGAATTAATTATGAAAAAGAACACCTTTTCGCCTGTTAAAAACAAAGAAGGTGTTATTACAGGATATCAGGAGCGGCCCGTTGCTGCCAAATATGATGCAACCAGAAATGAGTTTATAGATGAGAAAACTAAAAAAATTATCGATAAAAATAAGATAGATGAAACCTGGGTAATGGATGAGGATGGTAATCTCAGGAGTAAACCCGCTGAGACTGCAGAGGTCTTTCCCATCGACATGGAGCGTTATAAGGACTGGGATGTTGAATTAAATGATTTTAGTGATCTTGTTGCAGTAAGGGTTTTAGCTGCTAAAGATACCTATGAATTTAATAAAAAAGGCCAAATACATATAAAGCCTGCATATGACACTGATCTTTCAAAGCAGGATAGATGGTTCGGCACATTCCTTAAGAATAAAAAAACCAATAAATTTATTATTGCCAGAGAATTTGATTCTAGCGGCGCTGAATTAAATTTTCCCGCTGAGCCTGATTATACATTTAAGATAATGAACCAGATTGACGGTGATGATGCTTTTACCAGGGCTGTAGTAAGTTATATGAACAGTATTCTGGTGCGTTCCGTAGAAGAGGGAAATATTGTCAGGCTGCTGCAGGGGGCGATTGGGTACCATAATATAACAACGCCTTTTGCTGCCAGTCAGCATGATGCCCAGAAAATTCTTGGGTATGTTGCCGCAGTTATGGCGCTTATGTATGGGGTAGCAAACGCGTACGGTAAAATGACATTCTGGCAGGAATCTCATTTTTATAATTCGATTTTACGCCAGGCAATTATAATTGGTATGAGGTGTCATGACCATAAAGAGGCAATGAAAATGGCAACAGCTCTTATTAATCGAGTAGCACCGGAATATCTATATGCCAGAGATGCTACTGAAAAAGAAGTTGCCAGGATACGCAGACAAATGGGTGCTACGCCTCTTTCTGAAGAAGTGCCTGAAACGTATCATGCGGTTGAATTGAGGCTTGGCAGCTGGGGTGGGGGAGATTGGGTGCTTATATTCAAAGTTACAAAAGCGGGGGCTGTATTTGTATCGATGCAGAGAGCATATAGAAAAGGAGCGTTTCAAACAGCATTAATCGGTGGTGCGGCATTTGTAAGTGGATGGATTTTATACGCATTAGGCGGGTTGCGTATTTCAGGTGTGTTTCCTTATCCCTCGGCTGTGCTGGCATTACGCGCCTTAATCAAGTATTTTGCGGTTGGGTCAGGGATTGGTCTTGTTTTAGGTGCGCTTTATACACCTAAAAAAGATTGGGGTGTATGGACAAAAGCATGGGGTAACACCAAGACATACCTCAAAAAACAGTGGATAGAAAAAGGGCCTATAAGATTTTTAGGGGCTATACCGGTTGCTATAGCGATGTTTTTCCTGCCGGAAAAGGCTATGGTTGAATTGGAAAAGGACCATAAACTTCACGGTTTTCATAAATTTGTTATTGGTTTAATTCAACTAGGCCTTGTAAGCCCTGTATTATTCCTTATATGGGGTACTGGTTTTGGCGTTATGGCTACACTATATCCAAATATTATAACTTCAACAGGTATAGTTATTGGTATGGTGCTTTATTTAACTGTTATGGCCTTTTTAATTGTCATGGGGAAATTTGTTGCTCCTACGTTAGACAGGATATTCCCGGATAATGAAGATGTTTATAAAACACTATATAAATGGCGTCGTGGAGAGTTTTATAAGAAATGGACAGAAAAACGTTTTGCAGCTCCATTGTTTAAGCTTGCTTTTGAGTTTTTTGGACCGCTTATTGCCAGTGGTGGTGTTTATAGGTCTGTTCCAATAATCGCAGGAACAATTCTTACAGGTGCGACTATGTTAATCGGAGCAGTACCGCTTATAAGCTGGTTATCAAGTGTTCTTTATGGATATCCACAGTTTATATCAGCTGGGTCATGGCTGTTTCAATGCTTAGGCAGTATTTCATTTATCTTTATCGGATTGGGTGTTCTTGTCCATCCGCATTACAAAAATTTAAGAAAGATTATAAGTTCCGGTTTACTTGGCCTTGGCTTTGCATATTTAATGAATATGTTTTTTGGCCCGCTTGCGACCAGTCTTTTCTTGTTGTCGTTTGGTCTTTTCTGGAAGTCTGGGGAAGGATACGCTTTTACACGGTTAAGAAGAAGCGTAGGCTGGAAAAAGATGTGGGCTTCTTTGATAACTGCAAGTGCTGGGATAGCGGCATTTATGTATACAAAGAGCCCTATACCTGTGCCAGAAGCATTAACAAATACGGTTCAGTATATTAATACTAATATCGGTTATATTAGTACAACACTATCCAAAATTATGCCTGCAAGATTATATTCTTTAAAACCATTGGAATGGCTTTCTCGAAATATCCCATATTTTATAGGTGTATGGTCAGGGGCAACACTTTCCCGCGTGGGAAGAGGTGTGAAAAGAGACGCTACAAGAACAACAGTTGAGACTGTTTGGTCAACTTCTATGCTAATGAATATTCCTGTAACTATTGTAAAAGATACCGCTAAAACCATCAAATCTTTATTATCTGCTTTGGGTGTGGATTGGCTTAAAGCAGAAACTGTTGGCAATTTAATGAAAGTGGGTAAGATGGCAATTAAAAGGGTATATGGTTTTAGTAGTAATTTGTGGTTTTCAGGAGCCCTTGCCGGTCTTGGTATTACTACTTTATCCGGAATTTCAAGGCTATTTTCATTTTATAATACTGGTGTTCTCAGCGGATGGGATATGTATGGACCTATTGCAGGGATGACGCTTTTCGCGCTATCTGTTGCCGCTGATTTGGGTAACCGTAAACTGGGAAAAACATTGATAAGTGCGATTTTACTGTTTTTTACTATTCTACCGTTTTACTATCAACCTTTTGGTGTTTTGTCTATTGGTATTTTAGGGCCGCTTCCTGTATGGCTTGGTCTAATCGCGGTATTAATATTAGTTTTTAATATGGAAGATTTTAGAAAGTATATGGCGCCGTTAATTATGGGTGTTATTCTTACTATGGGCGGTTTGGTAAATGTCTTTGATTCTGCGTTTGTATATGCTGGTTGGCCTATATATATCCTTTCATGGATGTTTGGGCCGCTTGTAGCCTATTATACCGCAAAACCAACCCTTGCAAGAAAACACTTTAGAGATTTCCCTCAAAGGGGCGCCGCGTATAAGCTTGATCGATGGATGGATGAACTCAAAGAGAGACCTGAGCTTGATGCTATTAAAGAAAATATTAATTTGATCAATAAAAAAACCAGTTTTTCGTGCGGACCGGAAGATAAGATCGGACTTTATATGCATTATTTGACCAACATAGATTTCACGTTAGGTGAAAAGCTCAGAGAAAAAGTTAGTGAAAAATCCAAAGAAAAAGGTTTTGAAGCATATAAAGATAAAAATTGGATAGATATTCCTGAAGATGTAAAAGAAAATATGTTAGGGAAAATTTTAGAGGAAAATAAAGGGAAAAAGGATTATAAAAAACTTGAAAAAATGGTTAATTTACAAAGATTTAATATTGCTGTTCAGAGAGATCTCGATGTATTGCAGGAAGATGAATTTTTCTCAAATATATTAATGCAGTATGATTGGCCTACATTATCAGAATCTATCAGAGTATCTATAATTGATAATGTATGGAGTAAAGCTGATGATAATGTGCGTAATGCTATGATAAAGTCACTTTCATCGCGTATTCCTCCGATGCCTAAAGGTAAAGATCCCCAAAAGTGGTTTGAGGACATGTATTTAAGTCAGATACTTTTATGTTGGGATATTATTGACAGAATATTCCCCTCAACTAATTGGGAGATATTAACTCCGGAAGGAAAAATAGATGAGGTTAGGTCGATGTTGAAAAAACATATACAAGATGAAAAATTGAGAGATAAACTTGAGCCTTTTATTATCAATTTGCTTGAGATAGAGACCTATACTGATAAAATTAAGAAATTAATTAAGTCAATGTATGCTAAAATTAAGAAAGATAAGCTCGTAGGCGCGGAAAAGATATCGGCTGTGAAGAAAGAGATTTCGGATGTAAGCATGTTTAAAATCAAAGAGGCTATTGGGGTGTTTGAGGGTTTGTATAAAGCTAATAAGGCAGGTAATTTTATTGCCGTGGCGTCTTCTATTGGATTTAACGCACATAATCTGATGTTAGAAGCCGGCAAAGACAGGAATAATAAACATTTAACACACTTTGTTGTTAAAGAAATTGTTTCAAGATATAGACTCACGAGGAAGGAGCTCAAACTGTTCCTGCTTGCCGTCAGCAATTTCGAGAAAGAAATTCATACAGAATACAATCAAAAGTTCGCATGGATTCGTATCAATGATCTCATACGAAACATAGTGAGTAAAACAATAAAAACAACCGCGGTAACTACAGATGATGTTGAAGCCGCGAAGAAATTAAGAAAAGCTTTGGATGATAAGGTGTCTTCTGTTGCTGTAATTGAAGAAACGATAAAAGAAAAAGAGAAGGAAATGGCCAACGCTTTGGTTAAGGGAAAGATTGTAGAGTTATTTGGTATACCGCTGAGATTGAATGCTGAAGGTTTGGTTGTGCAAATAGAAAATGAAGCTATAAATCCTGAATTCCAGGAAGCTGTTATCATTCGGGCACTGCCGCCTACAAAGTCGTCATTGATTGCGCGCTTCATCAACTATGTTGCCGGGAAAAAGATATTCTTTATAACAATTGCCGGTTTCTTCCTGTATCCGCAGGTATTACATGCAAACAGTTTTGCTGTTATATATAATATGCCTTATTATCTCATGGATTTCGTGTTCTTAACGACAGCATTTATTACAGCGGCCATGACGAGAAGTCCTCTAGGAAAGATAATAAATTTAATTAAAGATAAGCTCACATTTAAAACGGGTGAACTACCGGTAACAGTTGTTCCGGAAGCGCTACCGTCGGCTGTTGCTGTGGAAATGACCCCTAAAGAACGCTCAGAAGCGTTAGGCAGTATCATTAGCACGCTGATAACCTATTCTCAGGAAAAAGGTGTATTTAATAAAGTCTTTGACAAACTATACAATATTCCTGTAGAAGCGGGCACTGTACTGACTGAGGCATTTATCAGATCTTTGCCGAAAGAAGCCGTGATAATGGATCTTATCACTTCAGGTCTTTTAACGGATATTACCGCTCGCGGCGAATTAAAGCTTAGTGATAGCGCCATGAGTGTCCTTGAAGACAGCATGAAAAAAGCGGCACAAGGGAATGCCATAAAGGATATTAACGGCCTAACGGATTATCTCTTTATTAACGGTGAACCGGCATTCTTAAGAATAGATGATCGTATTGATGCCGGTATAGTCCTGAATACGATTTTAAGTGCTGGTATTATAGACTTTAAACAGCAGCCGGTAGACACAGCCGTGTATGATGATCAGCAGTTATACAGTGCGCTTATTGAATCTATTGAAGCGTATTTTGTTGATACGCCCGCCGTTGCAAAGACGCTTAAGGATTGTGTTCTCGGCGTAACAAAGATCCAAGATGTCGATCCTCAATTACGTAAAGCGATAACTGTTCTTGCAGAGTATATAAAGAATACTGAACCTGAGAAATCCAAAAATCTTGTAATGAAACTCGCATATGACGATAGAATTGCTTTTATGAAGAATTATATTAAAAGTGCAAGCGTACTACAGAAACTTGCTGAGATTATTAACAGTGCACTTGAAACCGATAAGGTGATCAACGTACGTGACTTTGAAGGTCTTGGTATCATAGTGCCAGGCGAGGCTATTGACTCCCAAGGCAATATTATGCCTCCAACCATAGATGAAATAAAAGCATTACCTCACAATACTGATCCGGTGCCTGAAGTTATTGAAGATGCGGCATAATTTAAAAAAGGGGGCTATCTCCCTTGTGCGCCTTTTTTTTGCAAAGGGCAAAAAATGAAAACAAATAATAATTTCCTCAAAATTGTATCGTTGTCTATATCAATCATATTTCTTATCACTAATACAGCTCTCACCGCGCCGAACTATAGTCCTCAAAATGGAAAGCAAAAAAGATCACATCATTCGCTTGCACCGGAATCATTGTTTGTACAAGAAGAAGAGGTGCGTGTAGCGAGAGAGCACGCGATTGCATGGCAAGAAGAGGGTATGCTTGCAATATTCAAAAATGTATTTAATGCCGTTAATATATTACTTGCTCAAGGTGTTGCTATTGAAAAAATCAATCAAGATCTTGGTGGAAAAATCGATCAAGGGATCAAGGCGCACAAACAAAAAACCGGAAGGGTGTTTAAACAGCATATTATTAAAGAAAGGATTAAAGCGGTAGTTGCTGAAGAAAATAAAAAAACACTTAAATATCTGCTTATTCCGTTTAAGTCTAATAATGAATATTACATCTATATTGTAAGAAATAAAGAGGCTGTTATTACGCGAGAAACTAGTGATATTCTAGATAAACTTCAGCGTGTAAAGGTATCTGGGGCTCAGGAAGGATTTGACGTACAGGTGAGTAAAATACCGGTGCAAAACAAAGAATTAATGCGGGACATGCAAAACGAAATAGCGTTGATAAAGGTCGATCCTTCGTTTGTTGCTGAAATTAAAAAAAATAAAGTATCGATCTCAAAAAAATCTCTGCTGCCGGCAGTGTTTCTTTTGATGTTTATGTTTGTTCTGCAATCATGCTGTAGCGATAACGAGCAAATGAGCAAACCTCCCCAGGTTTTAGCAAAAAGACCTCCAGCTGTTACTGTTGTTAAAGCTTATGAAAAAAGAGACGCGGTAAAGACAGATTTAACTGATGAAACAAATAAAAGATCTGTTTTTATAGATACAATAATTATACCAAGTGAAGCCAAGTTTTTTAATGATGTACGTCTCAAAGGTAATATGAGCTGTGATAATGTGCAGGTGCTGATAGAGGATGAAGAAAATCAACCTGACCTTAAGTGCCTCGACATGTCTTTAGGGGCAGTGGCTAAATATACGGCTAACAGCAAAGAATCGGTTCATATAGGATATCTTCTGGGTGTTATTACTCAGAAACCTGAATTTAAGAATATTCATCTTAATGCTGATAAAGATGAGATGATTGAACTCAAAAAGCGTAATTTAAAGCCGACAAATCAAAATATTGCCTCTTTGAGACTGCTTGATAAACTAAAAACACATAAACGTTTCGGCAAACTTATGCCATGGGTGAGCATTACCGATGACGGGACTCTTACCGCTACAACAGATTTTATTCCTGCTTTAGATAATGGTCAAACAAGCTGGTCTTTAATAGCTGTTTTGGGCGTTTTAGAGGGCAGTGAGGACGCCCTGTCAAGAGAGATAGCGTGTTTGGCAAAAGAGGTACTCGGGGTTCATAATTATGCTCCGTTTTACGATTATCGGTCAGGTCTCATGTTTGCTGAGGTGAATAGTGATTTAAGCAAAAGAGGCGGGTATAAACTCAGTGATATGTATGAAGGGACAATGGCAGTATTATATGGGATATTGCACGGGCAGGTTCCTGAAACAGCTTGGGATAATCTTATTATTGATACAGTTGAATACACAACACAAGGCGGTGAGGTAATAGATGTATTACAGGGGTTTAGAGGGTCATTTCACGAATTGTGGGCTTTAGGATGGCTTCCTTATATGGACAGTTCACTTAATGTGCTTTTTAAAAATTTTCTCTATGCTCAGCTTGATCATGCGCGTAAACACGGGCTCCCCGGTATTGGTGCTACCTGCTATACTAATAAAGGATATCAGCAAATAGGCCCGTTTGCATTGGCTTCACACAGGGGTAAGCGGCAGGATGTTTCGACTGCGTATGCTACCGCTATGACAGTTTTGGTTGATCGCCAGGCGGGTGAAAAATGGTTTATTAATCTCTATAAATATCCTGGAATGGCAGGTAATTACGGAATAATTGAATCTGTCGCGCCTGATGGATATGGAAATATTTTTACTACCGATAGTAAAGGGCTTATCCTTTTATCTTTATCGGGAGGGCTGAACAAAGAAGTGACGGCCTATCTAAAAACACATAAGGTGCCGGGAACAGATATTTCAATGCATGAAAAACTTATGGAGCTTTTTGAAAGAAAATATCTTCAGCTTATGAAAAAAAGAAACGAGGCACCTATAAGAACGTTTTCTTCTCCGTACCCACTGCCGGCAAAAAAACAAATACAGTTAGCGGTAAAAGAAGAATCATCAGGCCCCGCGCAATTTGAAATTATTTCTGTATTGCAGAGCGAACATCATCATGGCCTGTATGTTGATGAAAATTGGATACATCCCGCGGGGGGGATTTCGATAAAATATAATATACCCCGTGATGCCGCTGATAAATATGCGTGGAAAGGAACGTTTATCTCTCCGGTAAATATTGCTGATAACCGCTACTTGAGTGTGACAATGCCTTCCGACACCCCGCGCTATATATTTAATATTGAGCTTAAAAACAGTTTAAGAAGCTTTATTCTTGCGCATGCTGTTATTGATACCGTTACTAAAGAAGATGTTATTTATTCGAAAGATGGGAAAAAGAAAACCATAGTTGTTCGTATTTATCCGATAAAAAAATCTAAACAGTATGATTGTGATTATTTCGCAATTAGCATTGATGATCCTAAGTATAAAAATGTTCCGTTTCGAGGCGAATTTGAGATTAGTAAAATAGAAATATCTAAAAATAGTCCCTTAACCGGAATGAAACCGGTGAAGCCGCTTGATAAAATCATAAAACTGCCCGGCACGGATAATGTTTTTCCGTATATTACCTGGCCTCATGGCGGTCTTCTTATTAAAAAGTTTGGTAGTAAGAGAACGGTTTCTTTTAAGGGGAGAGGATGGAAAGGGGGATATGTTGCCCCTCCACGAAATGTCGGATCGAAATATGCCGGGGGGCATGTGAATATTATTGTCCGTAATCTCCATTATCTGCCTTCACACTTTTTGCTCGAAATGAAAAATGAAAAAATAAATCTTTTGAAAGGCGGTAAGTATAAAGTGAATGTGCCTGCGGGTGGGGATTGGCAGGTTGTACAGGTGCCGTTACCGGACAATCCTGATATGCTGCTTAATTATATAGCTATAGCAGATGTATATGGATCTGTTGAAATTGGAGGTATCACTTTTGATTCTTTTCCCGCAGGTAGTACATATGCGCTTAAAGTTAGTGATATTTCTCCGGTAGAAGAAAAAATACCGGTTAAAGCCTTTAAGGAAACGATGAATATATTTTCCAGTGTGCCTTCAACGTTTAGCGATATTCCTGATTCGCGTGGAGCAGTTAACGTAAAACTGTCTAAAGATGGAACCGCTGAGATTGACTATGATTTTAAAAACAATGACAGGTGGCTGGGTATTTCATATAACGTACCTGATAACATCACTAAAAAATACAAAACCCTGCGTGTTGAGCATAGCGGTGATGCGGTACAATTTGAATTTAAGATTAACGATAAGACACATATTATTACAACTGCACGCGGCGGTACAGATTTTACCATAACTGATTACGCGCGGCAGATTGTAGTCGCTTTAACACCTCAGGGCGCGGAAAAGAAATCCGGTAAGCTAAATATTAAGGTGAGCATGGTGGATAAGAGGGGAAAAGACCTGGCGTTTCCAGGAATAATTGCTCGGCATGAAGATACCAACCGAATACTAAAAACGCATCTTAATAATGAAGGTGCAATTAGCGTAAAGATAAATTTTAAGGCCGATACTATTGATTACGATACAGTTAAAGTAGTGGATGACAAATTAGTTGAGGGTAGCGAGGTTGAATTTGCTCTAACACCTGATTTCAAGACAAAGATGCGGGCGGCAGTAAAGTTAATAAAAGATAATAAGGTTAAAACAGCTCTTCCCGAAGGTGTGACAATTGATCAGCTGAAAGAAGCAATAGCTAAAAAAGGAATATTTTTCTATAACGATGTAACACTAGGTAACGATGTGTTTGCGCATACCGGTATGCAGATAAACATGCCGATTGGTATGTTAATGAATGCAAGCACCGAAGACGCTGCAAAGCTTCTTCTTGAAGAAGCAAAACATGTCGTTATAGATGATCCTGAACATAAGATAATAAAACATGATGAGGGATTAAGGCAGAGATTGTTGGCTGTAGCGTTAACAGAAGGTAAACGTGCTAATGCTATCGCTAAAGAAATGGCTGATACAGCGCAGGTTAAAGCTTACAATACGTTAGCGAATAGCGCGATAGCGAAAGACGCGGCAGAAAAAGAAAAAATGACAGTGATATATCTTGCTGTTGATCCTGACTTTATGATTAATCTTGATAGGGAAATGAAAAAACGTAAAGGAAAGAAAAACTTCAAGATAGTACCGGTATATAAAGAAAGCTTTATGAGAGCGTTTGAATACTTAAATAAGGTGTCTGAAGAGTATAAAGAAGCTCTTTTACCTGCGGTAGATGTAGCTGTTTTTAATGCGGACTATCGTACAGATAAAGAGACCTTAGAAGACGCGCTTATTAACTACGCGGGAATAGAATTAGACGCAAAAATAAAGGCGCAGGACATAGGGCTTATCAATTCAGGGAACGAGAAATATAGAATACCGATAGAGAAGACAGAAAAGATACTGGGAATGGTACCAAAACAGCTTGGAAAAGATGAAATATACAACGTGGGCTCGTTACTTGATGTCATGGAAATAGGTATTATGGCACGGCGTCTAGCAGGAGCAAACTTTGATACACTCACGTTTGCTGAACTTGCTGATTACCTTGAAGCAGACATGAAAGGACAGTTCCTTGCAGCGTTAAAAGAACTTAATATTGCACAGACGGAGAATGTAGCTAAGACTGTTATGGCACCTGTACCAATAAAAGGCGCCTCTGAAATGCTGCGTACAAATGTAAATTCACTGAGAGCAATAATGATAGCGGCATAGTTTCGTAGCTCGTGGTTCGTATCTCGTATCTCGATAAAAGGCGTCCCCCGATATATCGGGGGGACGCTTTTCTTTTATTCTAATTACAGATCATAGGGCCTTGTAATTATCATTTTTTATGCAAGGCTTCCGCCACAAAGCAACAGCGGATCATGGAAAAGCCTTACCCTACAGCAAGTTAAGATGTCTTTCTCTCTCCCTTTTTTTTGCAAAATTTTATATATAGTGTGCAATGCTAAAAGATAGGAATTATTCTTTATATGTCATCCTTTATATGTCATTGACAAAGATGATGTTATAATGTTAAATATCTGTGGTATAAAATGGATTCTTCAATATATATAATTATTGCGACAATATTACTTTTTTTATTTGCGATCACTATACATGAGTTTTCTCATGGGTGGATTGCGTATAAATGCGGTGACAATACTGCTATGAGTATGGGGAGGCTAACACTTAACCCGCTTTCACATATTGATATTTTTGGTACGGTGATTTTACCGCTTTTACTTCTGTTTTCCGGGTTGCCGCCATTTGGGTATGCAAAACCGGTACCGGTAAATTTTGGTAATTTGGGTAATCCAAAAAGAGATATGATATGGGTTGCGATTGCCGGTCCCGCATCGAATATTGTGGCTGCAGTTGCGATAGCTCTTATCCTAAAGGTTCTGCATATATCGTTTTCAAGTGTTGCAGGCAAAGTGCTTTTTTACGGGATGGTCATAAATTTGTATTTGGCGATATTTAATCTTTTTCCTATACCGCCTTTGGATGGCTCGAGAGTTGTTACCGGACTATTACCGTATCGGTATGCAGTGCCCTATAATAAGATCGAACCCTTCGGGTTTTTAATAATTTTAGGACTGTTTTATTTTGGCATTCTTCAGCGTATACTGACTCCTATTGTTATACTGTTTTTGAAGTTTATGGGTTTTGGTAACGTAATGCATTGATGAGGAAAGTAAAAAAGCAAAAGTAAAGAGGTAAAAATTCGGATGAATACAGAAAACACCGGGTCATACAAAGTGGATTTAGAGGTTTTTGAAGGACCGCTTGATCTCTTGTTGTATCTGATCAAAAAAGATGAAATAGATATATATGATATTCCCATAGAGAAGATCACTGATCAATATCTCGAGTATATGGAATTATTAAAAATGCTCGATATAGATATTGCCGGCGAGTTTCTTGTTATGGCCGCAACACTAATGTATATAAAAAGCCGCACGCTTTTACCGGTTGAAGATCAGCTGCCGCTTGAAGAGGATGAAGAAGATCCGCGGTTTGAACTGGTAAAACAGCTTTTAGAGTATAAGAAATTTAAGGAATTTGCCGAGCAGTTACGGGATAAAGAGCATGAACAGGCAAATGTTTTTGCGCGCTCATTAGGAAAAGAGGTTGTTGTTGAAGAAGAAGGAGCGGAAAAACCACCACTTGATGTAAACATATTTGACTTGATAACGGCTTTTTCAGATGTGTTAAATAGGGCAGATGAGATCAGCCTTACAAAAATGTTTGATGATAAGTTCACGGTTGAAGATAAGCGTGCTCATCTTATTGATAGATTACAGTCTGAAAACAAGATAAAATTTAATGATTTATTTACGAATCTTACTACACGACCGGAAATTATTGTGACATTTTTAGCGCTACTCGAATTAATACGGTTAAAACAGGCACGGGCAATACAGGATGAAGCTTTTGGGGAATTAGTTATTGCAAGAGTTGAACAAGAATAAATATAGAGGACATTATGAGCGAACATACATTAAAGTCAATTGTTGAAGCATTGCTATTCGTTACAGACAGACCATTAACATTAAAGGAGATCAGAGATATTGTGCAGGATACTGCTAATGTAGATTCCGGAGATATTCGGGCGGTTATTGATGAATTGTCTAAAGAATATCGTGAATCGAAAAGAAGCTATCAAATTATTGAAATAGCAAACGCGTTCCAGTTTCGCACATTGCCTGAATTTGCGCCATGGCTGTCAAAATTGTTCCGTCAGGAAAGCAAAAGCAAGCTCAGTCAGCCTGCTCTTGAAACATTGGCAATTATATCGTATAAACAGCCGATTACCCGTATTGAAATCGAATCGATTAGAGGGGTCAATATAGACGGTATTATGAAAACGTTGCTTGAAAAAGATCTTATTAAAATTGTAGGGAAAAAAGATGTTCCCGGACATCCATTCTTGTTTGGTACGACAAAGACGTTTCTTTCTCATTTCGGTTTGAAAGATCTCGATGAGTTGCCGCAAATGAGCGAATTTAAAGAAATGATCAAGGCTGAAAAGGAACAAGTTGTTGATGATGTAAAGGGATGGGCGAAATAAATAAAAGTAAAAAGTAAAAAGGCAAAAGTTAAAAATCCAAAATTAAAGACAAAAAGTATAATGAGGGAAATATGAACCTTAAAGAAATGAGAGAAAAAATAAATACATATGATACGAAGATCATTAAGCTGATCAATGAACGCATTAAAGTCGCGCTCAAGATAGGGAAGCTTAAAGTACAGAATAATGCTGATATCTATGCCCCTGAACGCGAAAAAGAGGTCTATAACCGTGTGGTTAAGGAAAATATGGGACCACTCAAAGATATGTCGATAAAGGCTATATACCGTGAAATTATGTCCGGTGCATTATCACTTGAAAAACAGCTTGTGATCGCATATTTAGGGCCGGCAGCTTCATATACGCACCAAGCGGCGTTAAGCAAGTTTGGGTCGAGTCTTGATTATATTCCTATGAAAAATATCACTGATGTGTTTACCGAGGTTGAAAAGGGATATGCTGATTATGGTGTTGTCCCTATTGAAAACTCTACGGAAGGGATAATAAATCATACGCTCGATATGTTTGTTGATTCGAGTCTGAAGATATATTCTGAAGTCTATCTTGAGATAAACCATAATCTTCTTGCACGTGAAAAAGGATTACAAAAAATTAAAAAGATATATTCGAATCCGCAGGTGTTTGGTCAGTGCAGAGGATGGCTTCAGGCTAATGTGCCGAATGCGGAGTTGGTCGAAGTGTCGAGTACAACACGTGCCGCGCAAATAGCGCAAAAAGAAAAGAATGCTGCCGCACTTGCGGGAATACTGGCAAGTGAACTGTATGGGTTACGTGTTATTGCAGAAGGGATTGAAGACGCGTCACATAATGTGACACGGTTTTTGATTATTGGTAAACGATCCGGAAAAAAGACATCCGACGATAAAACATCGATAATGTTTTCAGTAAAAGATAAGGTCGGCGCATTGTACGAAGCGTTACTGCCATTTAGAAAAAATAATATTAACTTAACGAAGATTGAGTCGCGGCCATCAAAGAAAAAGGCATGGGAATATTATTTCTTTGTTGATTGTGTCGGACACTGTGAAGATAAAAAGCTCGAGAAGGTTGTTGGGGAACTGAATAAAGTATCACATTTTGTCAAAATATTAGGTTCATATCCCCGCAGTACGTTAAGGGAAGGAATTTAATAGCGCTTAGCGGATAGCGTTTAGTTTAAAGTCGAAATACTAACCACGATTCACGAATCACGGTAGTTATTATGAGTATATACAAATTAGCTAAAAAAGAAGTATTAAAAATTAAGCCGTATGAGCCCGGTAAGCCTATTGATGAGCTTGCTCGTGAAATGGGACTTAAAAGTATCATTAAAATGGCTTCAAATGAAAATGTTCTGGGCCCTTCACAAAAGGCTGTAAAGGCTATGCAGAGGGTATTGGCTAAAGTATCTCTGTACCCTGATGGGGGAGCATATGATCTTAAGAAAAAGCTTTCTCAGAAGTATCGTATAGCAAAAGAGAACATTATTGTTGGTAACGGATCAAGTGAAATACTTGAGATGATCGCGCAGGCATTTTTAAACAAAAATGACGCGGTCGTGACCTGCTGGCCGACTTTTACGATCTATTCTATTATTACGCAAATTGCACAGGCGCATATGATCAAGGTGCCGTTAAAGAATTTTACCTATGATCTTGAGGGTATTCAAAAGAAGATCACTAAAAGAACAAAACTGGTTCTTATCAGTAACCCCAATAATCCGACAGGAACCTATGTGAATAAAAAAGCTTTAGGTGAATTTATTGATACTGTTGGGGAAAATGTTCTTGTTGTTATAGATGAAGCGTATGTTGAGTTTGCTGACGAAAAAGATTTTCCTGATACGTTGCCGTGGGTAAAAAAGAAGAAGAACATTATTGTTGTACGCACATTTTCTAAAATCGCGGGTATGGCGGGATTGCGTCTGGGATACGGCTTTGCCTCAAGAGAAGTAATTGATATCCTTAATCGTGTCAGGCCGCCCTTTAATACTAATAGTATTGCTCAGGTAGCCGGTACTGTCGCTTTAGATGATAGTGTGCATATGAATAAGACAAAAAAGATGGTTAAAGACGGGAAGAAGTATCTTTATGCTTCGTTTGATATGCTCGGATTAGAGTATGTAAAAACATCCGCAAATTTTATTCTGGTAAAAGTTGGAAATGCAAAGAAAGTTTTTACAAAAATGGTGCGTAAAGGGGTAATTATACGGGCAATGGATACATTTGATTTGCCTCAATATATTCGTGTAACGGTAGGTACTTCCAGTGATAATAAACGATTTATCGAGTGTCTGCATGATTGTTTGTAAAATGTTATTAGAGATAAGAAAAGATATTTTTTAAAGGAGGAATATTTCATGATTATAGTTCTCAGGCCCGGTGCCAAGACAACAGAAAAGAAGCATATTATCAAGAAGATGAAGGAAATGGGTTTTCAGACAATGGTCTCGGAAGGTCTTGAGCGGACCATTATAGGACTGATTGGCGAGGAAGATCTCTTAAGGACTCTTCCCATAGAAGCTATGCCCGGTGTTGAAAGAGTAATGCAGGTATTAAAGCCGTATAAACTCGTGAGTAGGGAATTTAAACCTGCGGATACGGTTGTTAAAGCAGGAAATGTCCGTATCGGCGGGAAAAAGATAGTTGTTGCTGCCGGCCCCTGCGCGGTCGAAGATAAAGATTCTCTTTTACACATAGGAAAAGAAGTTAAGAAGGCCGGAGCTGTTATATTGCGCGGTGGGGCATTCAAACCTAGATCTTCTCCATACGCATTTCAGGGACTGGGCGAAGAGGGTTTGAAATATTTGCAGTATGTACGCGAAAAAACAGGGTTACTTGTGGTATCTGAAGTGATGGATACGCGAGATGTCGCTTTGGTCGAGGACTATGTTGATATTATTCAAATCGGTGCGCGAAATATGCAGAATTTTAATTTATTGAAAGAAGTAGGACTTGCTAAAAAACCGATATTGTTGAAACGCGGGCTTATGGCGACGGTAAAAGAATTTCTGATGTCAGCTGAATACATTCTTTCGCAAGGTAACTTTAATGTGATTTTATGTGAACGCGGTATTCGGACATTCGAAGATAGTACTCGTAACACGCTTGATGTTTCTGCTATTCCGGTAATAAAATCTTTGTCACACTTACCGGTGATCGTTGATCCGAGTCATGCCGCGGGAAAATGGGAATATGTTAGCGCATTATCTAAAGCCGCAGTTGCAGCCGGTGCTGACGGATTGATCGTTGAAGTGCATCATAAGCCGGAAGATGCTATGAGTGATGGCGAGCAGTCTCTTTTACCGAAAACATTTTCTGCAATGATGAAAGAATTAAAACCGATTGCAGTGGCAATAAAAAGAACAATATAGGTGTTGTATGACGCTATGTAAAAAAATAACCATTATTGGTATGGGTCTTTTGGGTGGTTCTATTGCTAAAGAGCTCGTTGAAAAAAGAATGGCTGAAGTAATCTGCGGGATAGTGAGAAGGAAAGAGGTTATTGATGAAGTAACTCAATGTACCGGTGCGGATATTGTTACCGATGACGTTCAAAATGGAATAAAAGATGCTGATATTGTGGTGCTTGCCATACCGGTTGATCAGATGGAAAGCGTTGCTCACGTTGTTAGAGAAAGCGTTAAACCAACGGCAATAATTACTGATGTTGGTAGCGTGAAAGGCGTTGTTGTTGAAAAACTAGAGAAGATATTTCAAGATCACGGGGCATATATCGGTTCACATCCTATGGCAGGTAAAGAAAAGAGTGGTATTAAGCATGCTGAAGCGTCACTTTTTTATGATGCGACTGTGATTGTGACACCTACCGAATCTACGCAAAAAGAAGCAGTAACGATTATAGAAGACTTTTGGTCATCTCTTGGTGCTAAGGTCATGCGGTGTAATCCTTGCCAGCATGATAGGGTAGTAGCCGCGGTGAGCCATCTACCTCATGTTGTTAGCGCTGCACTTTTACATACTGTTACATCTGTAAATAACGATACGTGTGATCCGTTTAGTTGTACAGGTCCGAGTTTTAGGGATATGACGAGAATTGCATCAAGTTCACCTGAAATGTGGGCGGCAATAATGCATGCAAATAAAGATGAAGTTATCCAGTGCATAGATGCGCTTACAGAAGATGTCCTCCAGCTAAAAAACGCTCTTATTAATGATGATAAAAAAGATGTGTTAGACTATTTTGCATCTGCTAAGCAGGAAAAAGAATCACGCCCATAGCATATTTGTTTTATTACAGGAAAATCAATAACAGTATGAGCCATAAAATTACCGTTTCAAAAGCAAAAAGTGTTCAGGGAGTAATCACTGTTCCGGGAGATAAATCTGTCTCGCATAGGGCCGCCCTCTTGTCGGCTATGGCTACCGGCACTACACGTATATCAGGATATCTTACCAGTGGTGACTGTATTCATACTCTTAAAGCGCTTACAGAGCTGGGTGTTTCAATAGAGGGGATCGGTACCACTGATGTTACCGTTTGTGGTGTTGGGCTCGATGGTTTTATTATGCCGAAAAGGATTCTTGATTGCGGGAATTCGGGGACAGGTATGCGTCTTTTATCGGGTCTTCTTGCCGGACAGCATTTTACAACTGCGATTACCGGTGATGAATCTCTTCAGAAACGGCCGATGAAAAGGATCATTGATCCGTTAGGGCAAATGGGAGCGATTATAGAAGGGCTTGACGGGACTGCATATCCGCCACTTTCGATAAGAGGTGCGGCATTGAAGGGAATAACCTATCACATGCCTGTTGCAAGTGCACAGGTAAAGTCTGCGATACTTATCGCGGGGATTTGTGCTGAAGGTAAAACAACGGTTATTGAAAAAGTAAAATCAAGAGACCATACTGAACGAATGATGCATTATTTGGGGATCCCGATTGATGTTGAAGGCATGAAAATAACTGTTGTCGGGCAGAAGCAATACAATGCAAAAGACATAGATGTTCCGGGCGATATTTCTTCGGCGGCATTTATGATTGTTGCGGCACTGATCGTGCCTGGATCAGAGCTTGTGATCAAGAATGTGTGTCTCAATCCAACCCGCACAGGTATTATTAGTGTGCTAAGGAGAATGGGTGCTCAGATTGATATACATATAAAAGAAACAATTCATACTATCGAGCCGGTAGGGGACATAACTGTTCGTTACAGTGATTTAGTTTCTACTGAGATATCAGGAGATGAAATTCCCAATGTTATAGATGAATTACCGATCATTGCAATCGCTGCAGCACATGCACAAGGAAAAACTATTATTAAAGATGCCCGTGAATTGCGGGTAAAAGAAACGGACAGAATAACTGCGGTGTGCACTAATCTGAAATTAATGGGTGTTGATGTACGTGAATTTGATGATGGGTTTGAAGTTGTTGGAGGTGAAAATTTTCAGGGGGGAAGTTTTGAGAGTTTTGATGATCATCGCATTGCTATGAGTATGATTATTGGCGGACTCGCTACTGATGAACCGACGACAGTACATAATACCGATTGTATAGACACTTCATTTCCCGGTTTCAAAGATCTTGTTCAGAGAATTACAGTATAAAAACAGCTTTAAGCTCTAAGCTGTAAGTTGTAAGCAAACGCTTTGCGGTTCTCGGTTAGCGAAAAAAACTAAAAAGCGCGCACAACAAGATGCAAAGACGTGGGTTGCGGTGTTGTAAATCGTATTTCATATTTCTTCTGTAGGTTGTACATTGTTTTAAGTATTGTCTTATGGGGGTATGCACTTGACACAAGTTAATAAATTCTATAGTTTAGAACTCATGATATTGAAAATAAAATTATGCTATTTGATGGGGTAAAGATTCTGCCTAATGTACATAGAATAGCCTCCTTGTTAAAACGTTGGGTATTAGGAACCCATCAAAACTATGTTAGCAAAGACAAACTGGGATGTTACCTTGATGAGTTTACGTTTCGGTATAATCGTAGGACATCGAAAAGCAGAGGATTACTTTTTCATCGCTTGATTGAACATGCTGTAATTCATGCACCCGTTTCATATAATGAAATCATTGGACTTTAAAATTGGAAGGATGCAAGGGACTTGTGTCAAGTGCATACCCCCATTGTCTTAAATCTTATAACTTAAAGCTTAGAGCTGTTGTATAGGGGATTACGTAATGAGTAAAGGTCGCATTATTGCCATTGATGGCGTTTCAGGTTCTGGAAAAAGTACATTAGCTAAAGAATTATCTAAGATTCTTAATTTTATGTATCTTGATACCGGAGCAATGTATCGGGCTATTACTTTGCATGTTATACGTAAAGACGTCGATATTAATGATGAAAAAGCCGTAACTGAAACAGCCGGGGAGTGCGATATAACCGTTGAAAAAACATCTGACGGTATGAAGATCTTTGTAAACGGCAGCGATGTTTCTGGGGAAATCAGAAAACCGTATGTAGCAGAGCATGTCTCTCAGGTTTCACGAATTCATGGTGTGAGAGAATACTTGGTTGAGTGTCAGAGGAAGATCGCTTCTGATACTGATATAGTCGTTGAGGGTAGAGATATCGGGACCGTGGTTTTTCCTGATGCTGATGCTAAGCTATTTCTTGATGCGTCAATTGATGAAAGAGCCCAGAGGCGATGTGATGAATTAATGGAAAAGAATATATCGGTAACCTTAGAGGAAGTTAAGAATAATATTTCCCAGAGAGATACTATTGATAGCCAAAGAGAGTGTTCTCCACTGATACAAGCTGAAGATGCATTTTTGATTAACTCAACAAATGTATCAATCGATGAAAAAACTGAAATAGCACTCGGTTTCATACGAGAGAAATTTGGTCTTAGCGAGTAGTGAATATCGAAAAACTATTTTCCAAAGAACAATATGCCAGATATGTTCCTGCTGTTGTCGAATTAAACGCAGGGAGTGTTTCCCCTTTTGATATTTTGAGTTCCCTTAGCGGTGATCATCCTTATAAAGCGCTTCTTGAAACAGTATCTCCAAATGCCCGTACAGGAAGATACTCACTTATTAGCTGGTTCCCTCATGCGCTACTTTCCGCATATGGTGACTCTATTGAGCTTACTATTGGGTCTGAATGTTACGGTTATACAGCCCATCCATTATATGAACTAGAGAAGTTATGTGGGCTGAGAAAACGTACAAGTGACCTTCCTTTTCCTTTTATTGGTGGGGGAATAGGGTACTTATCATATGATCTTAATCGTTACTTTCATGCATATCCCGACAGGGATGTTGTGCCGACGGGGTATCCTGATTTATTTTTTATGTTTGTCGATTCGTATATGATCTTTGATCATATCTTAGAGAAAGTGTACTGCGTATCACTATACGACCCTTTATCAAATGAAAATCGCCAAGGAGCACAGCGTATTCTCGATGAGATGGTGTCGTGTTATCAAAATTGTCTTCAGGTTAAACGATCGACAAAAAAAGAGTTTGTTCAACCTAAAACATCATTAGATGATATCGGCGCTTATTCAATTCTTGGAAAGAAAAAATATGTAGATATGGTCCGTCGTGTAAAAGAATATATTAGATGCGGTGATATATATCAGGCGAATGTGTCTCATAGGATTGATTTTCCCGCACACAGTGATGGTGTACGTTTATACGAAAATCTTCGCAGAATAAATCCGTCGCCTTTTGCATCATATTTGCAGTGCGGTAGTTTTGAGATTATCAGTTGTTCACCTGAAAGACTGTGTAAGAAAGAAAACAACTTTATTGAGACACGCCCTATTGCGGGAACACGTCCCCGAGGTATATCCGGCCAAGAAGATTTTGTGATGAGAAGCGATCTCTTGTTAAGCGAAAAGGAACGTGCGGAACATATAATGCTTGTTGATCTTGCACGTAATGATATCGGAAAAATTGCTTTAACAGGAAATGTTGAAGTGGATGAATTTATGGTTGTTGAAAAATATTCTCATGTACAGCATATTGTTTCAAATGTACGGGGAATAATACAAAAGAATATCGGTTTGGTTGCTTTTCTTGAGTCATTGTTTCCCTGCGGGACAATAACGGGCGTTCCTAAAATACGCTGTATGGAGATAATTGATGAACTTGAATCGGTAAAAAGGGGTATTTATACCGGTTCGTTGGGCTATATATCAGATAATGGAGATCTTGATCTCAATGTTGCTATCCGAACAATAGTAAAACAGCACGATACGTTTTCGCTGCAGGTAGGTGCCGGTATTGTTGCTGATTCGGATCCGGAAATGGAGTATTATGAGTCGTTGCATAAAGCTCACGCATTGTATGAAGCCCTAAAAGCAACAGAAGAAATAGTAAACGATGAGTGTATACACAATTAGTATTTTGTGTTAAAAAAATATATGTGAGGAAATGATACAATGGAACTATTTGTCTATTATAATGGGAATTTTGTTAAAGCATCTGACGCCCATATCTCTATTTATGATCATAGTTTTCTTTACGGTGACGGCTTGTTTGAGACAATGCGTTCTTATAACGGCATTGTGTATAAATATGATGCTCACATGGATAGATTCTATACAGGTGCACAGCGACTTAAGATTAATGTCCCGCATGTGCGAAGCGTCATACTAAAGGCGATAAATATACTGCTTGATAGAAATAATCTTGATGATGCGGTTGTGAGAGTAATGCTTTCGAGGGGGGAGGGTTCTCCCGGGATTGATATCGATTTGTGCCCGCAATCAACGCTCTTGATTACGGTGGCGCCAGTATCAGAATTTCCTGAGCATATATATGACGACGGCATTCAGCTGGCTATTGTATCGCGTTTAAAAACTCCCGATCAAACTCTCGATTCGACTATCAAGACAAATAATTATTTAAATAGTATACTTGCACGTGTTGAGGCAAAAGAAAAAGGTGCCCAAGATGGGATACTGCTGAGTATGGAAGGGTATATTGCTGAATGTACAACAAGCAATATATTCCTCATCAAAAACGATGAGATCGCGACACCGGCTGTTGAGACAGGTATCCTGAAAGGTGTTGCACGAGACACCATAATTGAAATCGCCAATGCGTTTAATATTGTCGTTGAAGAACGTTTTCTAATGGCTGATGAACTGTATGATGCTGATGAATGTTTCATCACTAACAGTGTAAAAGAGATTGTGCCGGTAGTTGGATGTGACGGTAATGAAATTGGAAATGGTAAAGTTGGTCTGGTGACCATGAATCTCATTAAAGAATATAAAAATGTTATTAATGAATATATAGAGAGTTATGCAGAAAACGAATAAGTTTCTTTATTATTTTGTTTATTATTCGGTAAGAATAATTATGAAATTATTCTTTAGATGGAAGGTTTATGGACTTGAAAATATCCCTTCTCAGGGAGGTTTTCTTTTGGCCGTGAATCATGCAAGCTATTTTGATCCTGTCATTGTAGGGTCTGCATCCTCTCGATTGATTTATTATCTAGCCCGAAGAAGCCTGATGAAAAATAAGTTTATTGAATCAATATTAAAATCTGTAAATACTATACCAGTTGCTCGAGGAGAATATGATTCTCAAGCATTAAAAGAAGTTGTTGATTTAGTTAAAAAGGGTAGTGGTGTTCTTGTTTTTCCTGAAGGTACACGTTCAAAAACCGGTAATTTACAGAAAATAAAAAACGGATTAGGTTTTTTAGCTATGCAATCACAAGCCGATATACTGCCCTGTTATCTTGATGGGACGTGGCATATATTGCCAAAAGGAAAGAAAATGATCTCATTACATAAAGTAACCGTATCATTTGGGAAGGTTATTCCCTATACAGAGTTTTCACACCTAAAAGCCGGGAAAGAGGCGTATCAGTCAATTGCTGCACGTACTGAAAGTTCATTACTATCTATGAGGGAAGGGCTTACAGATGATTAACCTCTTATAATGTCCCTCCAAATGATGTGTTTTCCTCTATATACTAAGAGAAAGTAATTACATATTTTTTTGCCTACCCCCCTTGACAAACCGCTTTTTATGAGTTATAATGATACCAAAATGGGGATAAGGTATTATGCTAAACAAAAATATAGAACGTCGAATACATCCTAGAGGAAAAGCTGATTGGGAATTTTTATTCGCAGTCGAAATTGATTGCCGTGGCAAGAAGCTAATCTCAGAAGTAAAAGATATCTCTTGTGGCGGTCTTATGTGTAAAGTGAATAAGAAATTCCAGCTTGGAAAAGAAATAAAGATTGCATTTCTCCTACCAAATTACAAAAAGAGCGGGTTGTCATTTAATAAAGTTTCTAATGAGGGCCTTGTTATTCGATGTGAAAGTCACCCTGAACCCCATGATATGAAGTGTAATGAGATCGCGATTGCTTTTCAAAACCTAAAGAAAAGCGATAAAACACATATCAACAAATATGTTAGTTACGTTGCTGATATGGAAAAAGAAATGAAAAAGAAATCTAAAAAGTTGTCATGCCCTCATGTTGAACATGAATGTGTGATGACAGAATTCTAAATGCCGCAATTCCGTATCTCTATTCCGTTTTTCGTATCCCGTAGCTCTATTCGTAGTTCGTATCTAGTATTTCGCGTCTCGCATATTGTTTATTCGTTGATCGTTTTTAGTTGTGCGGTTTGCGTTTTACATATTATAATCTTTTTTCACTATGAACGATCAACGATCAACAATGAACGGTATTGATATGAATGTTATAGTTGCAAAGAGTGCAGGCTTTTGCATGGGTGTGCGTCGAGCAGTAAACAACGTGCTTAATTTAACTACGGTTGAAGAAAATAAAAAAATATGTGTGCTTGGTCCCTTAATACATAATAAGCAGGTAAATGATATGTTGAGAAAAAAACATGTTATGATTGCCAATAGCATTGATGATATCTCAGGTGAAATATGTGTTATAAGAACACATGGAATCAGTCCCCAAAAGAAAGATGAGCTCATAAAAAGAAATGTTGAGATATTTGATGCAACGTGTCCCCGCGTTTTGAAGGTTCAAAATGTTATCAAAAAACATGCGGAGAAAGGATATTTTATTATTATTGTCGGAGATAAGGGGCATGCAGAGGTAGAGGGTTTGCTCGGTTTTACGAATGAGAACGGTATGGTTGTTGATGCTGTTGATCGAATTAATGAAATACCTTCTCATGTCCAGAAGATATGCGTTGTTGCGCAAACAACACAGAATTATGAAACATTTAAAAAAATTGAATTGCTTCTCAAGGAAAAATATAGTGACTGTGTGGTGTTTGATACAATTTGCGGATCAACATCTGAGCGACAGCAAGAAGTTATTGAAATGGCCGGCATTGTAGATGCAATCGCTATCGTTGGTGGTAGTGAAAGCGCAAACACTATGCGCCTTGTAGAAATTTCCCGATCAACAGGTGTTCCGACATATCATGTGGAAACACATAATGATATTAATAAAAAAGATTTTTCTGTTTTTCAAAAGATAGGCGTATCTGCAGGTGCTTCAACCCCTAATATTACTGTGCATCAAGTAGCCGAATGTCTCCGGAGTATAGAGAAATGAGGATGAGCACATTTTGCATGCACACGCAGATGGGAAATTTTATATGTGTGTATTCCCAAAAGGGTATACGCCAACTTATTTTTCCCGCACGTAATGAGATTTTGTGTCACATACCTGAGAACACATGTATTAAAAAAACAGCAACGCCTTTATTTCTGAAAGATCTTAAAGAAGACATCGATTCATATTTTCAGGGTAAAAAACTGCATTTTACCTATCAAGTTGATCTATCGCAGGGAACACAGTTCCAAATATCTGTCTGGAAGATCATTAAAGATATCCCTTATGGTGAATATATTACCTACAAAGATATTGCCCACCGATTGAATAGAGAAAAATCATGGAGGGCTATAGGTAACGCCTGTGGAAAAAATCCCGTGCCGCTTATTATTCCTTGCCATAGGGTGATTAGATCAGATGGCGCCTTAGGCGGTTTTTCGAGCGGACTGTCATGGAAAAAGAGGCTTTTATCGATTGAGAAATCAATATAACAAACTGGTGCTAAGTAGGATAAGTGCAAATAGTGTCTTGAGAGGTTCCATTCTATAGGTGTACAAGTTAATATTTAATACGTAAAATAGTCAACTTTTTTCTTTTTAATTCTATAGATTGTGATAGAATACCCCGATTTTCATTGTTAGTATCTATTTTAGAGATGCTTGTAACAATTTTATATACGGTGGTTTCTTAGTGCGTTAATTAACAATACATAACGGGGATTAACATGAGTAAATCTAAAACAAAGCAAATGAAGTATTTTCTTTCTGTACAATTAAACACAAATAGAATTGAGTCAGTTGTCTTTGATCAGGATGGAGAAGTTACTGGTCGCGCATACAATGAAATTCCGGAATATTATCCTGAAGAAGGATGGATCGAGGCAAGTACGAGTGAAATATGGCGTTCAACGACAAATACGATAACTGAAGCTCTCTCAAAAGGTGGTGTGTATTTTGATGAGATTATCGCAATTGGTATCGCGAACCAGAAAAACACAGTTGTAGTTTGGGATAAGAGAACCGGTGAAGCTGTACACAATGTTATTGGATCGCGATGTGATAGAGCACAAAAAATATGCAATGATTTAGAAAAAAAGAAGCTTAATAATGAAATTAAAAAACGAACAGGACTTAATCTTTCACCTGAACACGCAGGATTGAAATTGAAATGGATTATTGATCACGAAAAAGGGGTGAAAAGCCGTGCTTTGAAAGGGGAATTGCTTTTTGGCGATCTTGGAAGCTGGTTGCTTTGGAAAATTACTGATGGCAAATCACATCTGACTGACATGACAAATGCTTCATACTCAATGCTGTTTAATATAAAAACGCAAGTATGGGATAAATATATAATAAAAAAACTGGGCATTCCCGTGGAAGTACTTCCTTGTGTGAAACCCTCAAGTTATCTATACGGACAGACTGAACGATACGGTAATTTCATTGAAGGGATACCTGTTGGGGCGCTTGCAGCAAGTGACCAAGCTGCACTTATTGGATTGGGGTGTGTTAACCGAGGGATGGTAAGAGTGGACTTTAGCGAAGGGTCATCGTTCATTATGAATATTGCCGGCAGCAAGAAAATTACTAAAGACAATTTTAATACAATCATGAGTTGTTCAAAAGATAAGAATTCTCTCTTTACTTTACAGGGTGCTATTACCTCATCTGGTGTTAACCTTGAGTGGCTAAGGGATAATTTAAAAATGATCAATTCACTTAATGAAACTGATGGTATCAGTGATCGGGTAGATAGCACCAATGGTTTGTATGTTGTGCCTGCATATGAAGATTCGAAGAGGAATATTTATGGTAATAAATCATTTTATGGCACGATTGTCGGGTTAGGAAGAAATGCGACAAAAGATCATCTTGTAAAAGCAACACTTGAGTCATTGGCTTACCAGACAAGAGATATGCTTGATGTTATATCAAAATCTGCTGGAATAAAATATAAGGAAATAACAGTCGATGGTAATAAAAGCAGGAATAATTCTCTTATGCAGTTTCTCGCCGATATTCTAGCGGTAAAAATTAACGTGCCAAGCATACTTGAAAATGCCGCGTTTGGGGTGGTGTTTTTGGCGGGTCTTTCTACTAAAAACTTTAAGAAGATTGAAGATATTAAAAAATATGTGAAGAAGGAAAAAGTATTTGTTCCTCGTATGTCACCAAATGAGAGAAAAAAATGTTTAAAAGGTTGGGAGAAGGCTCTCAAGTTTGTTATTTCTTATAATTAGCATTTTGTTTCATAAATGCAAGAAGGATAAATAGGTAAATATGATTAAAAGTATGACCGGATACGGGCAATCAAATGTACGCACAAAATGCGGGAAGGTTTTTATCCAGATCCAAAGTGTAAACAGGAAACATCTGGAGATTAATATAAATGTCCCGCGCGATATATTGCAGCTTGAGAATGATTTGCGTAAAGAGATTGAAGCACATATTGAACGCGGTAAGATTAATGTATATGTTTATTTTGAGAGATCTCCTTCTTACACTAAAACACTCAACATAAATTATACTGTTGCTCAGAAATATGTTGATTGTTGCAATTCCTTGAAAAAGAAATTTAAGTTAAAAGGGGATATAGATATCTCCGCATTGGTATCATCAAAAGATGTTCTCAGCTACAATGAAATACGCATTGACTCAACTACTCTTGCTAAACCATTGAAGAATGCTATGCGAAAATCTCTATTGAGCCTTAATCAGATGAGGAGTGTTGAAGGAAAAGCATTAGAGACTGATCTTAAGAAACGTCTCAAGGCAATAAAGAATGACTTAGAAATAATAAAGAAAATCACTCCGCGAACCGTTAATGAGTATGAGCGAAAATTAAGAAAACGAATAAAGAAATATGCACAGGATAAAAAGATAGATGAGCAGATATCTAAAGAAGCGGCGCTTTTTGCCGATAAGGTTGATGTCTCAGAGGAAATAGTGCGTTTGCAAAGCCATTTAGGGCAGTTTCTTTCAATGCTAAGAATGAAAAAGCCAGTTGGAAAAACGCTGGATTTTATAGTTCAGGAAATGATCAGAGAATCAAATACCATAGGTTCTAAAGCCAATAGCGTTAAAACGTCGCAGAGAGTAATACGTATTAAAGGCGAAATAGAAAAACTCAGAGAACAAATCCAAAATATTGAATAGGGAGAATGTGGTGGGTAGGACTTCTGTAGATTCTGATGCAAAGAAGGGTTTATTAATGATTATCTCAGCCCCTTCCGGAGCAGGTAAATCAACCTTAATTAGAGAGCTCCGAAAAACATTGCCTGATTTAGAATACTCTATCTCATATACGACAAGATCCCAGCGTCGAGGAGAAAAAGATGGAGTGGATTATATATTTATTTCAAAACAGGAATTTGAAGAAGCAATATCTCGAGGTGAACTGCTTGAGTACGCTATCGTCTTTGATCATTACTATGGAACGAAAGTAAGCTCGGTTGTAGATTCTATCAATGAAGGCAAAGACATCTTGCTAGATGTTGATATTCAAGGGGCACTTCAGATTAAACATAAGTATGATGGAATATTTATTTTTATTATTCCGCCATCACTGAAGGTTCTTGAAAACAGACTCAGAAAAAGAAATACCGATAGTGAGCAGGAAATCGAAAAAAGGATTCATCGGGCGAAGGAAGAAATTGCCAATTTTGTAAATTATGATTATGTTGTATATAATGATACAATAACAGATTCAATACACGAATTAAAAAATATTATTTGTGCGGAAAAATGTAGGACAAAACATAATAAAAATATCTTAAGTGAATTTGGGATAAAATAGGGGGGGTGTATGAGAACAGTAACAAATGAGAGTATTATTAAGGGTAAAAGTATGAATATTTATAAAACAGTTGTATTGATTTCATTGCGGGCACGTCAGCTTGCAATGGGTGCAAAACCAATGATAGAAACAAAACACACCAATCAAACCTTGATTGCACTTGAAGAAATAAAACAAGGTAAGCTTAAATATAATATTAAATCATAATTATGGCTTCCTCATTGTTTAAAGATAAGAATATTATTCTTGGTGTGACAGGTTCAGTCGCTTGTTACAAGGCATGTTATTTAGCAAGTTCGCTTACCCAGCTTGGAGCAAGCGTATATGTGATTATGACAAGATCTGCGTGTGAATTTGTTTGTCCTCTTACATTCCAAGCGCTTACCGGGAAGTTTGTTTCGGTGAACATGTTCGATCCCGGAGAATATAGCTCAGTAGAACACGTGCATCTTGCTGAAGAAGCAGATCTGGTTCTTATTGCTCCTGCCTCAGCAAATACTATCGGTAAATGTGCTTCCGGTATAGCTGATGATATGCTGAGCGCTACATTTATGGCAACAAAGGCACCGGTAATTATTGCTCCTACTATGAATAGTGGTATGTATGATAGTCCGATTGTTCAGGAAAATATTCATAAGCTTGAGACACATGGGGTTCTGTGCGTGGGGCCTGAAAAAGGATATCTTGCATGCGGTCATGTAGGGCTGGGAAGAATGAGTGAGCCGGACACAATTATTAATAAAGTGGAAGACGTCTTAAAAAAAGAAAAATTAGCGCACTAATGAAATTTCTTGTCACTGCCGGACCAACCATCGAATATATAGATCCTGTTCGTTTTATATCAAATCCATCTTCAGGTAAAATGGGGTATGCGTTAGCGCGCACAGCTCAGAAATTAGGGCATGACGTTTTACTTATCACGGGACCAACACATATAAAAAAACCGAGTAAGATAAAAACGGTAGAGGTAACCTCTGCGCGTGAAATGAAAAACGCAGTTCTCGAAAACATAGAAAAAAAAGATATTGTTATAATGACTGCGGCAGTGTCAGATTTCAGGCCGTTGAAGCGATCAACTCGAAAAATTAAAAAAGATTCTACGCATATGATGTCGTTACCGCTTGCAAGGAATACCGACATATTGAGACTGTTAGGCAGGCGAAAACATTCATATTATCTCGTTGGGTTTGCCGCAGAGACGGATACTATTATTGGGAATGCTCTGATCAAATTAAAAGAGAAGAAACTGGATATGATCATTGCAAACAAAGTAGGTGGCAGCGGTAGTGGCTTTGCTACCGATTTTAACGAGGCATATGGCATTACGCAAAAAGAAGAGGTTAAAGAATACGGCCTACTTACAAAAGAACAACTTGCAAAAAAAATAATACAAGACATACTTTTTGAGTTTAACAATAAAGTAGGCAGTAGATAATATTATCTCTTGACATTTTTGCTAAAATAAGGTAGATTGTATTATACAAAGAAAGGGGGCGTATAGTATGAGTAAGGTAAAAAAGATGAAAAAAGGTTTTACTCTTGTTGAGCTTTTAGTTGTAATCGCAATTATTGGTATTCTTGTGGGGTTATTGCTTCCTGGGCTAAATAGAGCTCGTAAGCAAGCCTTGAAGCTTAATTGTCAAAGTAATTTACGTCAGATTGGTATCGCTATCAAATCATATCAAAATGACTACGATCAAGCGTATCCACCTACGATATCCGCATTGGGTACAGATTATCTTGATAATGTGCAGGTGTTCAGATGTCCTTCATCAGGCACAGCGGCCGCCGATGTAACAGGGCCTGCAAGTGGTGATTATGGGTACAATAAAGGCCTTAGTGAAGCAACAACCTCAGACTGTCCGATGGCATCTGATAAAAAAGATACATACCACCCTGCACCAAAAAAGGTGAATGTACTTTTTGTTGATGGTCACGTGGGTGATGATAGAACAGTGCCAAGCACGATTTCTAACCCTGATTGATATGGTACTTAAAGAATAATAAAATGGGTCAGGCATAAAAATGCCTGACCCATTTTTATTTGTCTAGATTCCACAGACGAGTTTATATCTATGAATGATACAAATCCTGTAGAAAGTCCAATTTCTCATAAAGTTATTTTTGGATTACTTCTTGCAGTTTTCTTTTTTGTTCCCCTTATATATACTCCTGATAATTTTCTGTTTGCTTTTGGACGTCAATATTATTCTAAACTGATATTTACCCAGATCATTCTTACAGTGATTTGTTTCTTTGCACTGATTCAGTTTATGGTAAAAGGCAATCTCATATATATACGATCAAAGCTATTAATCCCTCTTATTCTTTATTTTTTTTGTGCTTTTTTATCAATATTTTGGTCTGTGTCAGTCTTTATAAGTATAGCTTCTTTTTTTGAGCTTATTTCATATCTATTATTGTGTATCATATCGATGTATTTTGTGAATACTGACAGAAAAATCCGTCAAGTAGTGCTGTTTTGGAAACTATCGATGGTAGGCCTCGTGGGAGTTGTATTGTGGCAATTTATGAGCGGTGTTGAGTGTTACGGCACGATCGGCAATAGAAATTTTTTGGCCGCGTTTGTGGTTTTAACTGTTCCTGTTTTGTTTGTATCGATAAAAGACGCGATTATTCATAAAAAGCATAGTGAAAGTTTACTTAATATAGTCTTGCTCATTGCTCTTGGGGGAGTTCTTTTTGTTACAAAATCACGTGGGGCATTTATTGCAGTACTTTTTGTCGTATTTTTATATACCGAAATACAGCTACTTCTTCATAACAAAAAAATAGTAGCGCTTCTCATTATGCTTATGGGTGTTCTTCTTGCGGCTTTTGTTTGTAATAGTGATTTTTTTATAAGTGAAATACGGGCAGATGTAAGACCATACATATGGAGTGGCACGTTAAAAATGATAGCTGAGCATCCTTTCGGGGGGTATGGGCTCGGAACATTCTTTATCCATTTCCCATTTTTCAGGCCTGTTGAATATTTTTTGTGCCCAAAATATGCCCAGGTATCAACACATGCACTTAATGAATTTCTTAATATATGGATCCAGAGCGGTATATTTGGACTCTTCTTTTTTATAACTTATTTTGTATGGATGAGTTGTAAAATGTATGGGTATATTAAACGTAAGGGATATATTGATCTTACAGGAGGTATTTTTCTTGGCGTAATAGGGCTTTTTATCCTGTCTTTCATAGATATGCATTTAATGGTCCCATCGATAGCAATTTATTTTTGGATGTTAACGGGAATTATAATGGGAAAAGTTATCCCTGTACCAAGTACTACGAAATGGGGTATGTCTCTTAGAGTGGTATTGTGCACGTTTATAGCAGTCCTTTTAGGTGTGTATGTTTTTTATGGGGTATATAAACCATTACGCGCGGAAGTGTATTTTGGTCAAGGAATGAAAGCTCGAAGAGTGGAGAATTGGCCGCTTGTAGTACAAAACTATGAAAAAGGTCTTCAATATATGCCTTTTAGACTGGATATTACTTACAAATGTGCGTATGCACTTAGTCAAACAGGTAATAATGATGCAGCTATACACTACTATGAATACATTAAGAGTTTTGCTCCGTACTATGCTCGCGTAGATTATAATCTTGCTATCTTGTACAATGCAAAAGGAATGGGGCTAGAAGCTAAGGGCTCATTGCTGCAATGGCTGGCTCTAAATCCTTACGATAGGGACGCAAAATCGTTATTGAATGAGATGAAAGAAAAATGGAGTGATGTCGCTGCGACACAAAAATAAAGGGCATATTACTCTTTTGCGGCCACTTCAGATATTAAAGCATCGGTTTTACTTGACTTTCGGATGTTTTTTTGTTAGTTTCCTTTAGTTTTTTGGCGGCATAGCCAAGCGGTAAGGCAGAGGTTTGCAAAACCTTTATTCTCCAGTTCGATTCTGGATGCCGCCTCCATATATATTGTGTTTAAATTGGTTTGCAAGAGTTTCTTATAAAAAGGAATTCTTCTGAGATATTGTATCGCGGTATAGTGTGTTTTTTCGCCGGGATGGCGGAATTGGTAGACGCAAGGGACTTAAAATCCCTCGAAGTTTAACTTTGTGCCGGTTCGATTCCGGCTCCCGGCAGTTAGTTAATAGTGTAAAGTGTATAAGAAACAGGAGGAATGCGTGGGATATTCAGCTAAATATTATTGTGAAAAATGTGATGCACATTCATGGATGAAGGTCAGTGGTGACCCATCTGCAGAGAAAGTGAAAATTACCTGTGCAGAATGCAAAACAACATATGCAAATGTTGACTTTGAAAAACCTGTTGAGGATGATAAAAATGTGAACGACGTCTCTGAAGATAATGTAGTTAATGAAAGTTAACAATATACCAAGGAGGTATAGCATGAAAAAGAGTCTCATTAGTTTGTTTGCTGTAAGCGTTGTATGTATGTTTTTAGTTGGTTGTGCGACTGATGAGGGTGCACAAAAAGAATCTGAAGGATTGAAGAAAGATCAAGAGATCGCAAAAACAATTAAAAAGCTTGATACTGAAGATCCTCACGGTGTAAGTCAGGAATCAAATTCTGGGAAAGATTACACCCCAGGTAGATAATCGTTATAAAGTGCGTTATATCCGTAGGATTTGGATATTTATCCACACAAACGGCATGCGATAATTACGGCAAATGATTCTTAAAGAGATTATCGCATGCTGTTTATCTGTTTAGGTAGGATTATATATATAACGATGGGTAACATGAGTTCTTTAAGATGTTTATTATGAAGTACTTATGGGTGCAAATCGACTGGAAGTCAGTGGTGGTGCTCTTGTTGATAGATAGAATGCATTTATTAGGTGTAGCGCAATAAGTTATAAAAATAGTGTACCGAATATATATTCTATTACACAAGTTATCCACAATTTATTAACAGTTCGTTTTAGTGGCAATACATGATGTTTGAATTATTTTTTTTGGGGGCGTATAGCTCAGCTGGTTAGAGTGCCTGCTCGACACGCAGGAGGTCATTGGTTCGAACCCAATTACGCCCACCATTTTAATGTATATTGTTTGTTACGTTAGATAAGGTAGTTAGGTAAATTTTTATGAATATGCAAAAAATAGATATTGATGTATATCGGCACAGTGCCTCTCATATCATGGCATTTGCCGTAAAAAAGCTTTTTCCAAAGGCTAAGCTTGCTATTGGTCCGTCAATAGAGGACGGATTTTACTATGATTTCGAAGTTGATGTGCCGTTTACTCCTGATGACTTAGCCCGTATTGAAGAAGAAATGGATAAGATCGTTAAGGAGAATATATCTTTTGAGAGAAAAGAACTATCCAAGGAAGATGCATTAAAACTTTTTCAGGATAGCTCAGAAGAATATAAAGTTGAATTGATTAAAGATTTGCCTGAGGGAACAATATCAATTTACAGTAATAATGATTTTATCGATTTATGCAAAGGGCCTCATATTTCTTCGACGGGTGATTTAAAATGCTACAAGTTATTGAGTGTTGCCGGTGCGTATTGGCGGGGAGATGAACACAATAAGATGCTCCAGCGCATATATGGGACGGCTTTCTTTGATAAAAAGAGTCTGAGGACGTATCTGCATAAATTGGAAGAAGCGCGTAAAAGAGACCATAGAAAGATTGGTAAAGAATTAGATCTTTATAGTATTCACGAAGAGGGTGGTGCCGGGCTGATCTATTGGCATCCAAAGGGAGGAAGACTGCGAAATACTATCGAGACTTTTTGGCGTGATGTCCACTACCGTCATGGGTATGATGTGGTGTATACCCCTCACATAGCTAAACTTGATTTGTGGAAAAAAAGTGGGCATTGGGACTTTTATAAGGAAAATCTTTATTCGCCAATGGATATTGATGGTAAAGAATATATTGTAAAACCAATGAATTGTCCCGGCCATATACTTATGTATAAAACAAAGTTGAGGAGCTACAGGGATCTTCCGCTCAGATGGGCTGAATTGGGAACCGTGTACCGTTATGAAAAAAGCGGGGTTCTTCACGGTTTAATGAGAGTCCGTGGTTTTACTCAGGACGATGCGCATATATTCTGTACACTTGATCAGCTTAAAGATGAGATCATAAGTGTTATATCACTGGCACGATATATGATGGAATTGTTTGGTTTTCAATATGAAATAAATTTAAGTACACAACCTGAGAAATTTGTTGGAAGCAGTGAAAATTGGGAAAAATCGACTGCAGCACTTACCGATGCTTTACAATCATTAGAAATAGAGTATAAAGTAGATCCCGGAGAAGGCGTATTCTACGGTCCTAAGATCGATATAAAAATGATCGATGCGTTAGGGCGTGGATGGCAAGGACCTACTATTCAGGTTGATTTTAATATTCCTGAACGTTTCGATGTAAACTATATTGCTGAGGATGGAAAAGCACACCAGGTTGTTATGGTTCACCGAACGGTGTTAGGGAGCATGGAACGTTTCATAGGTGTATTGATCGAGCATTTTGCGGGCGATTTTCCGGTTTGGCTTGCGCCAATACAGGTAAAAGTAATGCCGATTTCCGATGATCAAAAAATGTATGCCAAGAAGGTGAGTGACACATTAAGAAATAAGGGAATCTACACTGTTTTAGATGACAGAAATGAAAAAATTGGATATAAGATACGGGAAGCTGAGCTGGAAAAAATTCCGTATATGCTTGTCATAGGAGCAAAAGAGGCTGAACAAGAAGCGGTATCCGTAAGAAGACGCAAGATCGGTGATTTAGGGGTAAAAAAGACAGATGAATTTATTTCTGCCCTTGTAGAAGAAATAGCATTAAAAAAATAGTGTATTATTTTTGATATTATTATATGATAATGTAACTTAAAATACGATGAAGGGGGTGTTTACTAATTTCTCAGAATATTCGAATTAACACAGAGATTAGAGCTCGTCAGTTGAGAACAATTGATAGTGAGGGTAGACAGTTGGGTGTGCTTCCGCTTGAAGAAGCATTAAAAATCGCGGAAGATAGCAATCTTGACCTTGTTGAAGTGGCTCCTACTGCAAATCCACCAGTGTGCAGAGTGATGGATTTTGGTAAGTATAGGTATGAACAAACCAAGAAGGAGCGTGAGTCGCGTAAGAAGCAGCATTTCATTAAAGTGAAAGAAATTAAGCTTCGGCCATCGATTGATGATCATGATTATCAGACAAAGATGAAGCACGCTCAGACTTTTTTGGCTAAGGGCGATAAGGTTAAGGTCGTACTCGTTTATAGAGGTAGGGAAATGGCTCATACTGAATATGGGAAAAAGCTGTTTGACCGATTTATTCAGGATGTGGAAACGTTTGGTGCAGTTGAATCGAGACCCAAAATGATGGGCCGTATGATGAATATGGTTATTGCGCCGCTCAAAACCCACTCATAAGCTGTTTATCTCCACAAATATATGATTTGACCGATAAGCCAATAGATAGAAATACTTGTTTTATGTATGGTGCTTAAAATGGATTATGTTATTATTACTTAGAAAGAGGAGATAGATATATGCCAAAGTTAAAAACAAATAGAGCAGCTGCGAAGAGATTTAAGGTGTCGAAAACCGGTAAAGTAAAACGGTCTAAGGCCTACGCCGGACATCTTGCTACAGGAAAACCAGGCAAGAAAAAGAGACAGTTAAAAACCCCATGTTTAGTTGATAAAACAAATATAAAGCAAGTAAGAAAAATGTTACCTGGAAAGGGTATTAAAGGGTAGTATTTGTAATTGTGAAAGATAATAAATTGTATTCTATTAACGGGAGGAACAATGTCAAGAGCAACCAATAACCCCGCGTCACGGCGCAGGAGAAAAAAAGTATTAAAACAAGCCAAGGGCTTTGAAGGTTCAAGAGGAGTTCTCTACAGAACAGCTTCTAACGCTGTTATGAAGAAACTTACCTATCAATATCGAGATAGAAAGGTTCGTAAAAGAGAAATGCGCGGTTTATGGATTATTAGAATTAATGCTGCGTGCAGAATTAATGATATTTCATACAGTAAATTTATCAATGGATTAAAGAAATCAAGCATTGAAATAGATCGTAAAATATTAGCTGATCTTGCTGTTAAAAATGAAGTTGTATTTGGTAAACTCGTTGAAGAAGTTAAGGCGAGTGCCGCATAATACATATATAAAACGTTTGACAGTACTAAAAATGAATATTCTTTGCGCAGTCAATGAAGACGGATGAAATGGTAATTATGAATTTTTTATATACATATCATGACACTACTCTATTGAAACAGAGGAAAATACTACACTGTTATCATGAGTATCCTGTCTTATTTGGCAAACATTATTCATTGCATACTGTGTCTTTTTGCGGGGCGTAGTTAATTGCAGTACTGTTAGGCATTTTTTTTAGACGTTCTTTCGTCTGAAAAGGAATGCGAAATCAATGAATGATAAAATCAATCAACTTAATGATTTAAAAGATACTGCTTTTACCGAGATAAAAAATGCACAGTCGCTTGTTTCACTTGATAATGTGCGGGTACAATTCTTAGGTAAAAAAGGAAAACTCACCGAATTTTTGCGCGGTTTAGGCAATGTTGATTCTGTCGAAAGACCTCTTATCGGTAAAGCCGTTAATGATGTAAAAAAAAGTATTTCTGATGAAATTGACAGAAGTTTCTCGGTGACAAAGAAACTTGAATCAGAGAAGAAATTTCACACGGAAAAGATTGATTACACATTACCCGGTAAAGTTCGATCTTTAGGAAAAGCGCACCCTATTGCAATGGTTTTAGATGAAGCGTTGCGTATTTTTTCTTATATGGGGTTTGCGATCAAAGAAGGTCCTGAAATTGAGAGCGAACATTATAACTTTGAAGCGCTCAATATTCCAAAATTGCATCCCGCAAGAGATATGCAGGATACTTTTTATGTAGATGAAGATATTCTCTTAAGAACACATACCTCACCGGTACAGATACATGTTATGGAAAAATGTGATCCCCCACTGCGTATTGTCGCTCCAGGTAAAGTCTATCGGCGTGATTCTGATATTACTCATTCTCCTATGTTTCATCAAATAGAAGGTTTCATGATAGATACTGATGTAAGTTTTGCTGATTTAAAAGGTGTCTTGACTACATTTTTGAAGGAGCTGTTTGGAGAAGATACTGCGTTACGATTTCGACCGAGTTTTTTTCCTTTTACTGAACCGAGCGCTGAAGTAGATATAACGTGCGTGATGTGTAACGGTAAGGGATGCCGTATATGTAAAGGTACGGGATGGATAGAGATACTTGGCGCAGGTATGATTCATCCAGAGGTATTTAAATCTGTTGGGTATGATTATGAAAAATATACCGGTTTTGCTTTTGGAATAGGTGTTGAGAGAATTGCAATGTTGAAATACAGGATTGGAGATATCCGGTTATTTTTTGAGAATGATATACGTTTTCTTTCACAATTTTAATGTAATAAAAAAGGTGTGGAATGTTAGTTTCATATAAATGGTTAAAAGAATTTGTTGATTGCAAAGAGTCGCCTTCTGAGCTAGCCGATATCTTGACGATGGGTGGTGTTGAGGTCGAATCAGTTGAAGATCTTGGTGAAGGGTTGGAAAACGTCGTTGTCGGTAAGATTATGAAAATTGACGCGCATCCTAATGCAGATAGATTATCTGTGTGTACCGTTGATGTCAGTGGAGAGACTCTTACGATAGTGTGTGGGGCTAAGAATATGATCGAGGGTGACCATGTCCCCGTTGCTAGAATAGGGGCAACCTTATGTGGCGGTATGAAGATTGAAAAAACGGTGCTTCGTGGAGTGACATCCTGCGGCATGATGTGTTCTGCAAAAGAATTAGGACGTGGTGATGAGCATCATGGCCTTTTGATTTTAGATCGTGATACAAAAATTGGAAGTGATATAAAAACTGTTCTTGGGCTTGATGATTATGTGCTGAGTTTGGGTGTGACGCCAAATAGGCCTGATTGTTTAAGTATTATTGGTGTTGCACGAGAGGTAGCGTTACTCACCGGAGCAAAACTTTGTGTTCCTTCAAGTAAAGACTGTTCTCTTAAAAGTGGGAAAAGTGAAGAGATAACGGTTGCAATCAAAAATAAAGAATTATGTCCCTGTTATACAGGCCAGACGGTTCGTAATGTGACGGTTAGCTCTTCGCCAAAATGGCTACAGCAAAGACTTGAACATGTCGGTTTGCGGTCAATAAACAATATTGTTGATATAACTAATTATGTTTTGTTTGAATGCGGACATCCCATACATGCATTTGATTATGATTTGATAGAGGGTAAAGAAATTATTATAAGGAATGCTGCGCCAAAAGAATCTATTACTACGATAGATGAGGTGAGACGCGATTTAGATGCCGAGATGTTAGTTATCGCTGATAAAATAAAACCCGTTGCTTTAGCAGGTGTGATGGGTGGTAACAACTCCGAAATTAGTGATACAACAAAGAATATTTTTATAGAAAGCGCATATTTTATCCCCTCAACAGTAAGAAGAACGTCTAAAAAGCTGGGTTTATCCTCTGATTCTTCTTATAGATTTGAACGCGGGGTTGATCCGTATGGTCTCTATTATGCACTAAGCCGAGCCACTGAGCTTATAGAGCAGGTTGCAGGTGGGAGTCGCGAGAAAAACTATTCAGAAGATAAGGGAGAGCTTGCATCAAGAACAGAAATATCTGTTCGTGTATCTCGAGTGAATAGAATGCTTGGAACGGAACTCTCGCAAAAGGAGATAAAAAATATAATTAAAAAACTAGGATGTACCATAAAAGACGAAAAAGATAATACTTTTCACGTAGATGTCCCAACAAACAGAGTTGATATAACACAGGAAGCAGATATGATCGAAGAAATTGCGCGTATTTACGGGTATATCAATGTGCCTATGCAGCTTCCTCGTGTTCCAATATCAGTTCCCCAGGAAACGAGCGATATAGATATAACGAAAACATTGCGTGAAAACTTAATTTCTCAAGGATTGATGGAAACAATAAGTTATAGCTTTATTAATAAGAATACACTTAATTGGTTAGTTGAAAGAAGAAAGAGCTCGTCGTTTGCAGTTTTAATCATGAATCCAATAAGTGATGAACAAAATGTGATGAGAACAACACTTATTCCCAGTATGCTTGATACATTAGCACTTAATTATAAGAGAGGTGCGCAGGGGATGAAGTGTTATGAGTTGGGAAATATCTACACAAATGGCGATAAACAGTATAGTGAAAAGAAGAAGGTGTTGATTGGATGTATGGGGGAAGTAGAAGATAAAAAATGGTATAACAACCAGGAGGATTTTGATTTTTTTTATATTAAGGGAATCATTGAAACACTTATTGCATCATTTGGTCTCAATCGGTATTCTTTTATTGAAAGTAATGACAATGTTTTTCAGCCGGGGATGAGATCAGACGTGTACTGTGGAGAAGAAAAGATTGGTGTGTTTGGAAAGGTGCATCCGGAGGTGTGTGAGTACTTTGATATTAAAAAGACAGTGGTTATTGCAGAACTTGATGTTGAGGGTATCTCTCAAAATAGGGTCTCAAAAGTACGTGTAAGAGATATTCCTAAATATCCGTCTGTAACTCGTGATATTGCGTTAGTTATTGACTGTGATTGTCCGTCAGAAAAAGTGATTAATATTGTGCAAAAATTTGGTTCTGATTTAGTGAAGGATATAAAATTGTTTGATATATTTAAGGGAGGGAAAATACCGGAAAATAAAAAGAGTGCGGCTTATAGAATATGTTATCGATCGAATGATCGTACGTTAACTGATGATGAAGTTAACGAGGTGCATTCAAAAATAGTAAAAAAGTTACACAGTGAATTAAATTCTGAAACGAGAGAAATGTAACGTATAAGGTGTTTATCAGTGAAAGATATAGTGCTATTTAAAATCTATGAACGAAATACAGTTATTCGAGAACTATGTGTATATGTAATATCTGTTAGTGTGAAGTTGTTTGAGTTAGTAAATAATAAAAATGCCGGTATCTTCCGAGATAATAATCTTAGGAAGGTAACGGTCTGTTCAAAGATTTTAAATGCATTCAATAAAGGGAATTATTACTCTTTAGCCAATAATTATAAAATATGCCCTGCTTTTGCGCGTATACGGCAATAAATCTTTCACCAACGCCTATATATTAGGAGCTCAATATCTAATCGAATACTGCATTGTCTGGAAACAGAATAGCGGGAAGCGGTTGTGAGAGCACCTACCTGGATAACAGGTATAAAGATTTATGCCAGTGACGGCTTAAGCGGGGTTTTTTTTAAGTAAAAAGTAAAAAGGGAAAACTAGAAAAGTGAAAAGGAAAAAGGTAAAAAGAAAAACGAAAAAGTAGAAAATAATGGTTTTTACTTTTGATTTTTTACTTTTACTTTTTGAGTTATCGATATGGAACTATTTGAATTACATACAAATAATGAAGATTCTCATGATGTAGAGGCATATATGCCGCTTGCTGCGCGTATGCGTCCATATTCCTTAGATGACTTTTGTGGGCAAGAAGACATTGTTAGTGAAGGAAAATTATGGTGGCGTTGGATGCAATCAGGGAATATTTCTTCATGCATATTATATGGTCCTCCGGGAACCGGGAAAACAACGTTGGCTTTTTTAGCTGCTCAAACAACGAAGAGTAGTTTTGTTCAACTTTCTGCTGTTACGTCAAATGTGGATGATTTAAGAAAAGCAATCGCTAGAGCAAAAGAAACTTTGCGTTATAGCAATCAGAAAACACTACTGTTTATTGATGAAGTACATAGATTTAATAAGGCGCAACAGGATGTGCTTTTGCCACATATTGAAAACGGTGTCATTACTTTTATCGGTGCAACAACACATAATCCAAGCTTTGCAATTAATGCACCTCTCGTATCACGCGCATCGCTGTTCCGTTTAAAACCACTTTCAGTTGAATCAATTATGCGTATATGTACAAAGGCTATAAAAAATGAGATTAAAGGATACGGATCGTTGCAGATACAAATGTATGAAGAGGCATTGCGCCATATCGCAGTTGTTTCTGATGGAGATGCCCGTAAAGCGCTCAATGCGCTTGAGACAGGTATTACCAGCACTCCCCCTGATGAAAAAGGGATTATACATTTTACGATGGAGGTTGCCGCTGAATCTATACGCACAAAAGCGGTTGTGTATGATCGTAATGGTGATCAGCACTATGATACTATTTCAGCTTTTATAAAGAGTTTGAGAGGCTCTGATCCTAATGCGGCAATATATTGGCTTTCAAAAATGCTTGATGCGGGAGAAGATATACGTTTTATTGCTCGCAGGATGATTATATTTGCATCTGAAGATATTGGTAATGCTGACTCGGATGCCTTGGTAATAGCTACAAGCTGTATGCAGGCAGTTGAATATGTGGGGCTACCTGAAGCGCGTATAGTGCTTGCGCATGCGGTGACGTATCTTGCCACAGCACCAAAAAGCAACAGATCATATGTTGCACTGTGTGATGCGACTGCTGATGTTAAAGAAGGAAGAGTTCAAGAGGTTCCTCTTCATTTGAGAAATGCTGCATCTGCATCGTCAAAAAGAATGGGGTATGGGCAAGGTTATAAGTATCCGCACGATCATGAAGGGCACTATGTAGATGAGGCGTATGTCGAGCTTGAAAAAGAGTATTATGTGCCAAGTGATAATGGGTATGAGAAAATAATTAAAGAAAGATTGCTTCAGTGGAAAAAACAAAAAAAGATATAAGGAATTTAACACGTAGCGTTCGAGATGCGTTAACGAAAGATGAAATGGTTCATAAGAGTAGCCGGATAGAGAACCACCTTATGAATGTTCCAGAATTTGTGAATGCTCGTTCAGTAATGATGTATGTATCAAAAGAAAGTGAGGTATGCACTCACACGATTCTACAATGGTTGGTGTGTAATAAAAAGCATGTGATTGTTCCGTATTGTAAAAAAGGAGATAACAAAATAATAGCGGCTCATATTAAAGAGTATGATGATTTGGAAATCGGTGCGTACGGTATTATGCAGCCACGTGAAGATATTATCCATGTCGTTAACCCAGAAACTATAGAGGTGTGTATTGTTCCCGGAATAGCTTTTGACGTCAAGGGACACAGAATAGGATATGGTAAAGGCTGTTATGATATTTTTCTTCATGAGAATGCATCGAAAAAGACTAAAATAGGATTGTGTTATCAGTGTCAGGTTGTTAACGAGATAAAAACAGATGTGCACGATGTTGCAGTAAATGTTTTGGTTACAGAAAATGGTATTACTAGAATAGAAAGTTAAAATAATATGAACAATAAAGAAAATGCTTCAAACAGTAACTCGGCGACGAGTGACGAAGGTTTGGAGTTAAACAGGAGGTGTGTATGATAGAGATGACAATGCTACATTGGCTTATGATATTGGGAGTCAGTTCAGTTATTACTTTTTTTATCGGGTACGTAATAAGAAAAGTTCTTGCAGAAGGTAAATTGGAGAATGCAGAAAAAGTGGCAAAAAAAATAATTGCTGATGCGCAAAAAGAAACAGGATCAATTAAACGTGAAGCTACAGTGTTTGCAAAAGATGAGCTGCATAAAACTCGTGCTGAGTTTGAACGTGAGTCTAAGGATAGAAAACAGGAGCTTACTGGTCTTGAAAAACGAATTTTGCAAAAAGAGGAAAATCTTGATAGGAAAGTTGAGCTTATTGAAAAGAAAGATAATGAAATAAATGCGCGTGATAGAGAACTTAAAAATAAAGAGCAACGTATTAATGACAAGATAGCAGAGTTAGATTCATGTATCCGTAAAGAAATGGATAATTTGATGAAGATTACGGGGCTAAACAAAGAAGAAGCTAAGAAAATGCTCTTATCTAGGTTAGAAGATGAGGTAAGACATGAAGCGGCAAGCATGTTGAAACAGATTGAAATAGAAACAAAAGATTCCGCGGATAAAAAAGCTAAAGAAATTATCAGTTCTGCGATTCAGCGGTGTGCTGCTGATCATACATCTGAAACAACTATTTCAACTGTTGCGTTGCCAAGCGATGAAATGAAAGGCAGAATTATTGGACGTGAAGGAAGAAATATTCGCGCTCTTGAAGCAGCAACGGGAATAGACATAATTATTGATGATACCCCTGAAGCAGTAATTTTATCAGGTTTTGACGCTGTGAGAAAAGAGATTGCAAAAAATGCGCTCGAGAAATTGATTGTTGATGGGAGAATACATCCTACACGAATTGAAGAAGTTGTCGCGAAGGCAAAGAAAGAAATCGCTCAAGTCATTAAAGATGCGGGCGAACAGGCCTCATTCGACACTGGTGTTCATGGCTTGCATCCTGAAGTTATAAAGCTATTAGGGAGACTAAGGTTTAGAACAAGTTATGGTCAAAATGTTCTGAATCATTCACGAGAAGTAAGTTATCTTATGGGGGTGATGGCATCGGAGTTGGGTCAGGATGTACAGCTGGCGAAACGAGCAGGGCTTTTACATGACCTGGGTAAAGCTGCAGACCATGATATTGAAGGTTCACATGCTGTTATTGGCGGTGATTTAGCGAAGAAATATGGCGAAGGTGACCTGGTTATTAATGCTATTAAATCGCACCATAATGATGAAGAACCGCAATCTGTCATTGCCACTCTTGTAGCTGCGGCAGATGCGATATCCGGTTCACGTCCCGGGGCGAGATCTGAAACTTTAGAAGCATATATAAAGAGATTGGGTGAACTTGAACGTATTGCTAATTCCTTCAAAGGCGTTGATAAAACGTACGCGATTCAAGCAGGTAGGGAAATACGCGTTATTGTTATACCTGATAAGGTTGATGACAATGAAGCTGTATTTATTGCTCGAAATATAACCAAGAAAATACAAGATGAGCTTGATTATCCCGGGCAGATAAAAGTAACGGTTATCCGTGAAACACGTGCTATCGAGTATGCAAAATAAAAAAAGTCTGGGGTCTCTGGTCTGAGGTCTCTAGTCTATTAAGGTTTTTATGAATATATTGATTATTGGTGATATTGTTGGGAGACCCGGACGACAGGCGGTCGAAGCATTGTATCCGCGCATTAAAGAAGAATATGGGATAGATTTTTTTATTGCAAATGGTGAGAATGCTGCTGCTGGGTCCGGTATTACCGCAAAAATAGCCGATGAATTGTTTTCTTTGGGTGTTGATGTTCTTACGATGGGAGATCATGTCTGGGATCAAAAAGAGATCTATAACTACATGCAGGGCCATGAGAATTTATTACGACCACTTAATTATCCGCGTAATGTGCCGGGAAAAGGTAGTGTTATAGCTGCCTCTAAAAATGGATATAAAGTTGGGGTTGTAAATGTTGTTGGGCAAGTATTTATGAAGTCGATAGATTCTCCTTTTAATGTAATAAAAGAAGAAATAGCATGCCTTTCTAAGGAAACACCGATCATTATTGTTGATGTGCATGCTGAAGCAACATCAGAAAAGAATGCTATGGCATGGTATATTGATGGTACTGTGTCAGCACTTGTCGGTACGCATACTCATATACAAACTGCAGACGAACAGATACTTCCTAAAGGGATGGCATTTATTACAGACCTGGGCATGACCGGTCCGTATCGGTCAGTATTAGGTAGAGATATTGAATCTGTGTTGAAACGCTTTACTACACAAATGCCGGTAAGATTCGGTGTAGCGTCTGAGGATGTAAAGCTCTGCGGCGTTGTTGTCACTGTTGATGAACTGTCAGGGAAAGCCACGAATATTGAGAGAATAGCCATTAGCATGAATAATGATGGTTAGTTTTGACAGGTGAAAGTTAGATATGAATTCAGAAATAACTTTGCAGGAAAAGATATTTTCGGTAAGTGAAATAACGACAGGAATTAAATGCGTACTTGAGTCGCATTTTCAAGAGTTTTGGATTGAAGGTGAGATTACAAATCTGAGAATACCATCGTCTGGTCATATGTATTTTTCTCTTAAAGACGCGAATGCTCAAATATCAGCAGTTCATTTTAAAGGGTATGGAAGGAACACTCTTAAACATGCTCTTGCCGATGGATTAAAAGTGCTTGCATATGCGCGGGTTGATGTTTATGAAAAGCAGGGAAAATGCCAATTACGTATTTTGAAGATTGAACCAAAGGGTGTTGGAGCGTTACAACTTGCATTTGAAGCATTAAAAAAGAAATTGCGAGCAGAAGGCCTTTTTGATGAATCTGTAAAAAAATCGATACCGCAATTGCCCCAATCAATTGGGATAGTGACTAGTCCGACCGGTGCCGCAATTCGGGACATACTTAATATAATTGAAAGACGATTTTCGAATATTTCAATTCTTATTAATCCAGTGCGTGTTCAGGGGGATGGTTCATCAGAAGAGATTGCCGCTGCGATAGATCAATGTAATGAACTGGGAAATATTGATGTCATTATTGTTACACGTGGAGGCGGGAGTCTAGAAGATTTATGGGCTTTTAATGAAGAAGCCGTTGCGCGTGCTATATACCGTTCATCTATACCGGTAATATCGGCTGTTGGTCACGAAATTGACTATACTATAAGCGATTTTACCGCTGATTTGAGGTGTCCGACGCCTTCAGCTGCCGCTGAACTTGTTATAGGGAAAAAAAGTGAATTCATTGATACAATTAACAACCTTGAAGGCAGGCTTTCGAGCGCTATAGAAAATGCTATACAGGACGGGGATAATCGCATAAAATTGGCATTGGAAAATCGCTTTTTCAAAGATCCTAAAACTATTATTCGCCAATATCAGCAGCATGTAGATAATAAAACAAGCAGTCTTGATGCAGAAGTGGAGCATCTTTTGACACTTAAAAGGAAAGACTTCATATTGCATAGTCATAAATTGGAAATGTTGAGTCCATTGCAGGTTCTAGAACGAGGCTATAGTGTTACCTTATGCCGTGAAAAAGTCCTGAAAGATGCTCGGGTAGCTGAAAAAGGTGATATTATGACAACAGTACTTAAAAGAGGAAAAATTTCATCTCAAGTGATACAAATTGAGGATAATGAGCTATGAAAGAAATAAAATTTGAAGATGCATTACAAAACTTAGAAACAATAGTCGGTGATATGGAGGCCGGTGAGTTATCTCTAGATGAGTCATTAAAAAAATATGAAGAGGGAATTAAATTGTCGCGATTTTGTCTAAAAAAACTTGATGAAGCCGAGAAAAAGATTGAAATGCTTCAAAAAGGATTAGACGGTAAAGTGAAGAAAAAGAAATTTGTTCCTGAAAAAAACGTTTCTAAAAATGAAGCGTTTATAGATAACGATAACGAGAATCTTTCGGAAGAAGATTTATTTTAAGGATAGGTATGGCACATTATTTAGATATGATTGAAAATCCGCAGGATTTAAAAAAGCTTCATGCTGACCAGCTTGATTTACTTGCAGATGAGATGAGAACAAAAATTATTGATGTGGTGTCAAAAAATGGAGGGCATCTCGCATCAAGTCTTGGCGCCGTTGAGCTTACTATTGCTCTTCATTATGTGTTTGAATCCCCTGAAGATAAATTTGTTTGGGATGTAGGTCATCAGTGTTATCCTCACAAAATCATTACGGGAAGAAAAAAAGAATTTGAAACTATACGCAAGAAGAATGGTTTAAGCGGCTTTCCAAAGGTACATGAAAGTCCACACGATGCATTTGGTACCGGACATAGTTCGACGTCTATATCTGCCGCACTGGGATTAGCTAAAGGCCGTGATCTGAGAGGTGAACACGACAAAAAAGTAGTTGCGATCATTGGTGATGGATCAATGACCGGAGGAATGGCTTATGAAGCGCTTAATAATGCGGGAAGTATAGGAAGGAATTTCATAGTTATTTTAAATGATAATAAAATGGCAATATCACGCAGTGTTGGCGCAATGAGTGCCTACCTTAACAGAATACTTACATCAAATATTTATAACACTGTAAAGGTTGATATTGAGCATCTTATTGAAAAAATACCGAAGATTGGAAAACCATCTATACGGTTAGCGCAGAAAATTGAGGAATCTTTAAAAGGTCTTATGGTTCCTGGGATTATATTTGAGGAGATGGGATTTAGGTATATCGGCCCAGTTGACGGACATGATATTAAATCATTGATAAGAATATTTCAGAGTATAAAAAAGACTGATAAACCGATATTTTTACATGTCATAACAAAAAAAGGTAAAGGATACATTCATAGCGAGAATGATCCTGAGATTTTTCATGGAACGGGTTCTTTTGACCTTGAGTCAGGAGAAGTCCTGAAAAAAGTTAAAAACAAGACTTATACTGAAGAATTTGGTGATATTATCACTGATTGTGCCAGGTCAGACAGCCGTGTTGTTGCAATTACTGCGGCTATGACGCACGGTACGGGTCTTTTAAAATTTTCTGAGTTATTTCCTAATAGATTCTTTGATGTCGGTATCGCTGAAGAGCACGCGGTAACATTTGCTGCAGGATTAGCGCTGCAAGGACATCGGCCGGTAGTGGCAATATACTCAACATTTTTGCAGCGTGCATATGACCAGATTGTCCATGATGTATGTTTACAGAATTTGCCCGTTATTTTTGCGATAGACAGAGCCGGGGTAGTCGGGGAAGACGGCCCCACACATCACGGTGTTTTTGATATTAGTTATCTGAGACACATCCCAAATATGGTCATTATGCAGCCGCGAGATGTTAAGGAAATGCGAAGCATGTTTAATCTTGCGCTTAATCATAACGGACCGGTTGCAATTCGTTATCCGCGATGCACGAGTGCAGAGTACGATAAAAATCAATCTCTTGATTCACTTTCTATTGGTGAAGCGGACTACATGTGTAGCGGTAAAGATGGTGTAATATATGCTTTAGGTGAAATGGTAAGTGTTGCTCATGGTGCTCGTACTATTCTTTCTTCTTATGGTATTGATATTGGTGTGGTGAATATGCGCTTTATAAAACCGCTTGATAGAGAACTTATTAAGAAAATAAGTGAAAAAACTAAGACGTTTATTACTATTGAAGAGCATGCACTCGCCGGTGGTTTTGGGACCGCTCTTTTTGAAATATGCGAAGAAGAACAAATTAAAGATATATCGATTTTACGAATTGGTATAGGTGATACCTTTGTCGAACACGGTAGTCGAAATGAGCTTTTAGATGCATTATCGCTCACACCTGAAGCTGTAGCTCGTTGCATAGCTATGAAAATATTTGGTCACAATTCTACCCTCATGCATTCTCTCAATGAGGGGGAAGTGCCCCATGCTAAGATTATAAATTTCAAGGGTTAGTATTCCTCATGATGGTTTATTTCATAGCGCAAAATCTGTAGTGTAGATGGTAGGTTAATTCATATGAAGATAAAAAAGCGTTTAGATCAAGCATTACATGAAAGAGGGCTTGTTGAAAGCAGAGAAAAGGCAAAACGGTTGGTTATTGCAGGAAAGGTCAAAGTAAACGATTGTGTAGTTGATAAGCCATCATATATTATTAGTGAAGATGATGTTTTTGCCGTAAAAGAAAGCGAACCATTTGTCAGTAGAGGAGGGTTTAAACTACAAAAGGCTGTAGAAAAATTCTCTTTATCGGTACACGATAAGATAGCGCTTGATGTGGGGGCCTCTACGGGAGGGTTTACCGATTGCCTTCTAAAGAATGGGGCTCTTAAAGTATATTCAGTAGATGTAGGGAGAGGCCAGCTTGCATGGGTGCTCCGTAATGATGAACGTGTAATAGTGCGTGAAAATATAAATGCAAGATATTTGAGTGAAAAAGATGTTCCTGATAAAGTTGATATAGCAACTATTGATGTATCTTTTATTTCATTAAAAAAAATATTACCTTCTGTAAAAAAATTTCTTAAAACGAATGCTATTGTGATTGCACTTATTAAGCCGCAGTTTGAAGCTGATAGAGCTGATGCTAAAAAAGGTGTTGTGAAGGATCCAGCTGTGCACAAGAAAGTAAATGACTCAATAATTGCATTTGCACAGGATATTGGTTTTGATTTTCAAGGACTAACCGTTTCGCCAATCACAGGGCCTGCGGGAAATATTGAGTTTTTATTATATCTTGGCTTAAAATAGTGTGTAGGAAACGTAATGATACTTTATAATTAAATGATATAAAAAGGTACTTTATGAAACAATTTGGTCTTATTGCCCACAAAACAAAAAAACATTCAATTGATGTTGCCGAAGACATAATGTGTTTTTGTGATCAGCATGGCGTAAAATTGAAAGCTGAGTCATGGATTGCACAAAAATTAAAAAGGCCGGAAATTGGAACATCGTTTGATGCTATTATTAAAAAGACGGATATAGTTCTTGTTCTTGGAGGAGATGGTACAATTCTTTCAACTGCAAAGAAAATGAAGGGTATAAAAACACCGCTTCTCGGGATAAATTTAGGAGGCCTCGGTTTTTTAACGGCAATCCGATATCAAGATGTGAAAGAATCTTTATTGGGCATACTTCAAGGAAAAATTAATATAGAAAAAAGAGTTATGCTCAAGGCCAGTGTTATAAGAAAAGGGCAACCAGTTGAAGTATTTCACGCGGCAAATGATGTTGTCGTAACGAACAGTGCGCTTGCACGAATGATCAATCTTGAAGTATCAATTGATAGTGAATATTTAACAAATTACACGTCTGACGGTCTCATTGTTGCTACACCGACAGGATCAACGGCACATTCTTTGTCTGCTGGAGGCTCAATAGTGTGTCCTGATATTCCGTCAATTCTTGTGACACCAATATGTCCACATTCATTAAGAACTAGACCTCTTATTATCTCAGAGAACAAAATAATATATATTGATATCTGTTCACAATATGATAGCATTTTTTTAACCATAGACGGGCAGGTTGGTGCACAGTTGGAGTACCACGATAATGTAATGATAGAGCGTTCGAAGCAGTGCTTGCATCTTGCGTATTTTACGGATAATACCTATTTTGATATTTTACGTGAGAAACTTAAATGGGGTGGATACTCTAAGTGTAAGAGTACCATTTAAAGGATATAGATGAACAAAAAATCAGTAAAATTGGTGATAGATGTTGAACGATGCAAAGGATGCGGCCTGTGCATTATCGCATGCAATAGAAAAATATTGTCGTTATCGAAAAAAATGAATAAAAAAGGGATACATTATGTCGTATGCAATGATCTTGATAAATGCACGAGTTGTACGATGTGTGCAATAATGTGTCCTGATACCGCGATTGAAGTATTTAAGGAAGAGAAGAATACATAGATTTTAACGAGTAATAGGTTTTACATGAATAAAAAAATATCTCAAGAGAAGAAAAAACTTATGTGTGGAAATGAAGTGTTTGCAGAAGCAGCAGTTCAAGCTGGTTGTAAATACTATTTCGGATACCCGATAACTCCACAGAATGAAATCTCCGCATATTTATCAAAGAGACTTCCCGAAGTCGGGGGAGTATTTTTGCAGGCTGAAAGTGAACTCGCGTCTATTAGTATGGTACATGGAGCTGCTGCTGTAGGAGAACGTGTTTTAACCTCTTCATCGAGTCCTGGAATGAGTCTTATGATGGAGGGTATCTCTTACCTTGCCGGGTCAGAACTTCCCGCAGTTATTGTAAATGTTATGCGTGGCGGACCAGGACTAGGAAATATTGGTCCTGCACAATCAGATTATTTTCAGGCAGTTAAGGGCGGAGGGCATGGAGATTATCGATGTATCGTCTTGGCGCCACATACGGTACAGGAGGTAGCTCATCTGACGTTTCATGCATTTGATTTAGCGGACATATACCGTATGCCGGTGATTCTTCTTGCCGACGGTGTTTTAGGGCAGATGATGGAACCGGTGAGCATAGAAAAAGAAAAGAAGAACACTCTGCCTGATAAGACATGGTCTCTGACAGGATGTAAAAATAGAAACCCCAATGTAGTTAAGTCTCTCTATCTAGGGGAGAAAGTGTTATATAACCATAATTGTAAATTACAAGACCGATATAAGAAAATAGAAGGCAGTGAAGTGATGTGCCAGACTTATAATGTCAGCGATGCACACTTGATATTAGTAGCCTATGGTATTTCTGCACGATTATGTAAATCTGCAATGAATGACTTAAGAAAAAAAGGTTTAAAAGTTGGACTTATTAGACCCATTACTTTATGGCCATTTCCATACGCATTATGCGAAAAGTATGCAGGAAAAAATAAAGTATTTCTTACCGTTGAAATGAGTTTTGGGCAAATGATAGAGGATGTTCGCTTGGGAGTAAACGGTAAGAGTGAAGTATGTTTTTATGGTCGCGGTGGCGGGGATATGTTGACTAAGCAAGAGATAGTAAAGGAAATTACACAACTCTATAAAAAGAAATTTCATTCATAAATAGTGTGTTTGGGGAGTATTTCTTGAAAAAGGTATTTGGAAGAACTAAAAGTTTAAAAGATGCTCACACTCACTATTGTGGCGGTTGTGGTCATGGTATTGCGCATCGAATTCTCTGTGAAGTAATAGATGAACTTAATATCAGAGAAAAAACAATTGGCATTGCGCCTGTTGGGTGTGCAGTTTTGGGATATGATTACTGGAATTTTGATGTGTGTGAAGCTGCACATGGAAGAACACCGGCTGTTGCAACGGGCATAAAAAGAGCTCGACCTGATTCTATAGTGTTTAGTTATCAGGGAGATGGAGACCTTGCTGCTATTGGTACTGCAGAAATAGTTCACGCGGCGAATCGTGGAGAGAATATAACGGTTATCTTTGTCAATAATACGGTATATGGGATGACCGGCGGACAGATGGCTCCAACGACACTCGTTAATCAAACGACATTGACCACTCCCCAAGGAAGATCATACGAAGAATATGGGGCGCCACTTAAAATTTGTGAGCTTTTATCGCAGTTATCCGGAGTTGCTTATGCCATACGTGTTTCTCTTCACGCGCCAACAGAGATAATAAAAGCAAAAAAAGCAATTCAAAAAGCATTTCAAACACAAATTGATAAGCAGGGTTTTTCAATCGTTGAGATTGTTTCGCAGTGTCCAACATATTGGGGTCTTGACCCCATACGATCAATTGATTATGTGAAAGACGTATTGCTTCCATATTTTTCATTAGGTGTATACAAAGACAAAACAAAATAGATGTGCACGATTACGATTCGAGGAAAAGTAATATGATTCGAAAAATTATCATATCAGGATCTGGTGGGCAGGGTATACTTCTTGCGGGAAAAGTTCTTGCTGATGCGGCTATAAAAGAAGGCAAGGAAGTAACATATATGCCTTCATACGGAGCGGAAGTAAGAGGTGGTACCGCGAATGTTAATGTTATTATATCCGATGAGGAAATCGCATCGCCAGTGGTTTTAGTGCCAGATACGGTACTTGTCTTTAATGCTCCATCAAAAGACAAGTTTGAAGGGCTTGTGAAAACGGGCGGTCTTATGGTAGTGAACGATTCAATTGTTACGAAAAAAGAAAAACGTACAGATATAGATTACCTTTTTATTAGTGCAACTGACATTGCCCAAACTCATGGGTCTATAAAATCAGCGAACATGGTCATGTTAGGTGCCTACTCTGGAAAGACAAATGTCATTTCAATTAAATCTCTTATTGCATCGTTTAATGAAATGTTTGGCCATAAGAAAGAAGAATTGAGAAAGATTAATGAAATAGCAATTCGTGAAGGATGGACAAGAGGAAATGGGTAATATTAGAACGAGATTTGCACCGAGTCCCACCGGATATTTGCATATCGGGGGGGTACGTACCGCGCTATTTAACTGGTTATATGCACGACACAATAACGGTACATACGTTTTAAGGATTGAAGATACGGATCGTGCCAGATCAAGTGAAGAGGCAGTAACTACTATTTTAGAAAGTCTTCAGTGGCTAGGACTTGATTGGGATGAAGGTCCTTTTTTTCAGTCTGAACGTCTTCCTATATACTCTCGGTATGCTGAACAATTATTGAAAGAAGAAAAAGCATATTATTCAGAGACGGATGAGCAAGGTAGACGCGCACTCATATTTAGAATACCTCACGAGACAGTTGTCTTAAAAGATCTTATATATGGGAACATAGAATTTGATAATGCGCTTATAAAAGATCTTGTCATTATAAAATCTGATGGCATGCCGACCTACAATTTTGCCTGCACGATTGACGATGCTCTCATGAATATAACACATATCATTCGCGGAGATGATCATATTTCCAATACTCCCAAACAAATACCTCTTTATGAAGCGCTTGGTTTTGATTTGCCACACTATGCTCATGTCCCAATGATTTTGGGGGAAGATAAAGCGCGCTTATCAAAACGTCATGGAGCGACATCTGTTACCTATTATAAAGATGAAGGCTATCTGCGAGAAGCATTGAATAACTATTTGCTGCTTTTAGGGTGGTCACCAGGGGATGATCGCGAGATATTTTCTGGTGAAGAAATGATAAGAGAGTTTACCTTAGATAAAGTGAGTAAAAAAAGCGCGGTGTTTTCAATTGATAAGCTTTCGTGGATGAATGGCATGTATATTCGCAAAGAGGATAGGCAGATTCTATATGATAGGGTACATACGTATTTAATAGCAAAGGGCGCGATTACCGATAAATACGATAAAAATACATTAAACACGATAATAGATTTATTTAAAGATCGTGTGAAAGTTATCAATGATTTTTTTGATATGGGTGATTTCTTCTTTGTGGGTAAAATTGATTATTCAGAAGAACTCTGCAGTAAATTTATTATGAAAGATGGTATAATTAACGCATTAGAAATTGTACGTGACAGAATTAATGAACTATCAAACTTTGACGAAAATTCGATTGAAGAATTATGTCGGACAATTAATGAAGAATGCGGATTAAAGACTAAACATTTTTTTCAATCAATTCGAATAGCATTAACAGGTAAAACAGTGAGCCCAGGTTTATTTGAAACAATGGTGGTATTAGGGAAGGACACGGTTTTACAAAGGTTGGAGAATCTACTTAATGTATGTAATGAATCTTGCAAATAGAATAACCATTCTAAGAATTATCTTGATTCCGGTATTCATCGGACTGATACTCAAATTTAGGCAGATGCCGAGTGGTACGGGTGAAGCATATTGGATGCTTGCGGTAAGTGTATTTTTTTTGGCTGTTGTTTCTGATGCAGTTGATGGATATATTGCCCGTGCATATAAACAACAAACAAAGTTAGGCACCTATTTAGATCCTATTGCAGACAAATTTTTGCTTGTCAGCACAGTTATTGTTTTCAGTATTCCATCAGAGCACTTTGTGACGTTGCCGCTCTGGATTATTACCTCAGTTATTAGTCGTGATATAATAATTGTGATGGGATCACTGATTATATATCTAATGACAGGGACTTTGAGGGTAGAGCCGAGTTTTCTTGGTAAAATGACAACTTTTTTTCAAATGACTATGATTATATGGATACTCTTTATGTTTCCTCATCCTGAATATATCTGGAGGTTTGCAGGAGGATTTACAATAGTTTCAGGGTTGGGATACATTTATTCGGGGAGTAAGCAGTTTAATGGAAGTCAATCACACAATAACGAACATGCGAAGTGATAGAGTTTTTTTATATCTGAAAGGTAAACAGTGAGACTAAAAGCTCGAGCGAAAAGTGAAAGCGGAGGAACAGGGAAGCTTCAGAGCAAAAGAGATATTTATAAATTTATCAAGTTTGTAATAGGTATCATACTTATTCCTGCATGTATTGGCGCTACGATAGCATTTTATAAACTGTTTTTTATCAGGGGAGACCTCGTAAAAAATCAATATTGGTTTATTGTTGGATTTGTTGTGTATGTCATCATCTATAGCATATTGCAGAATCCTATCAAAACATATGTATATGGCCATGAATTATCTCATGTATTATGGACGTGGTTATTTAAAGGTAAAGTAAAAGACTTTTCTGCAACAGTTGATGGCGGCAGTGTAACAGTAACAAAATCAAATTTTTTAATTGCACTTGCACCGTATTTCTTTTCGTTTTATACATTTCTTGCAGTATTGGTGTATCTTGTAATTATTTCTTTCTGGCGAATAGGACACCTAGGTAATGATATATTTCACTTTATATTGGGATTTAGCTGGGCATTTCATTTTGTTCTGACAATATATGTCATTCTTAAGGAGCAGGATGATATAAAAGAGAATGGCGCCCTATTCTCTATTTTCTTTATCTATCTCGCAAACATTGCATTTCTTGGTTTCTTATTTGTCTATTTATCAGAGGTTGTTACGTTAGAGGAGTTTATAGCGGGAATGACTAAACAGATAAAGAATCAATATTTGTATATCTTTAAGCTTGGCAGGGTATAAACACCGTATTATTCCACAAAAAAAGTCCCCGTAAATGCCGTCTCTGGGAAGTCTTGTGAGTCGATCGGTTAACGTGGATCCTTGTCAAATTATTAAATATCTAATAATCCGAACACCAGTCTCCCATAAAAATTTGTTGGCTCACTAACACTAACCAAAATAACGAACACAACAGGGACATATCTTTCCTTTCAGCTTACATCTACAGTATAGTGGATGTACTGAAATTTGTCAATAGTAAATAGGAAAAATCTGTAATGGGTCAGTAACGAGGGGGACTAAGAGAGAAAGAATTAATACCATTTGAAATGTCTCAGTAATTGAAGGTGGATACATATCTCCATGTTTGATATTGTAATAGTTATATAGTTATGAGAACATAAATATGTACTGTACATATTTATATAGGAGGTTTTATGAAGACTTATAGGCAAGAATTGTATTTTACTACTAAGAAACGGTATGAATTTCTTAATATTACATCTCATGTTGAGGAGGCATTGGCAAAGAGTGACGTAAAAGAAGGGCTCTGCTTGGTTAACGCAATGCACATCACCGCAAGTGTATTTATTAACGATAATGAAAGAGGTCTCCATAACGATTTTATGTCATGGCTTGAAAAACTTGCTCCCTATGGTGTTGATAAATATCAGCATCATGGTACCGGTGAAGATAATGGCGATGCGCATTTAAAACGTACGATAATGGGCAGAGAAGTGGTTGTTGCAATAACGAACGGAAGGCTCGACTTTGGCCCATGGGAACAGATTTTTTATGGTGAGTTTGACGGTATGAGAAAAAAAAGAGTTTTAATTAAGATAATAGGAGAGTGATTTCAGCTATAAGCTGTAAGTTGTAAGCTGTAAGAAAAAACAATAAAACACTAAAACCAAGAATCTAACACCGTGAAACAGCTTTAAGCTGTAAGCTATATGCTGTAAGAAAATATAAAACCAAGAGCGTAAATAAAATGCTATCAAAAGACATAGTAAAACAACTTAAGAACATTGTTGGAAAAGACAATCTTTGTGATTCAATGGCTGATCGCATTTGCTATTCATACGATGCATCGAAGCAGAATTTCCTTCCTGATATCGTTGTTAAGCCCCAATCAACTCGTGAAGTATCAGATATCATGAAGGTTGCATACAGTGAGGAGCTTCCCGTGTATACAAGGGGAGCAGCTTCGGGTCTTACGGGGGGATCAGTCCCTCTTGAAGGCGGTATTGTACTTGATATGATGCGCATGAACAAGATATTGGAGTTAGATACAGATAATCTTATTGCGCGTGTTGAACCCGGTGTTGTGGTAAGTGACCTTCAAAATGTTGTAGCACAAGAAGGGTTATTTTATCCCCCTGATCCGGCAAGCAATGAATTTTCAACCATTGGAGGAAACGTTGCTGAGTGTGCCGGAGGTCTCAGATGCCTAAAATATGGTGTTACCAGAGATTATGTTTTGGGGATGGAAGTTGTTCTGGCAAACGGAGACATAGTTAATTTTGGCGTTAAAACACTTAAGGGTGTAACAGGATATGATATAGTACGTTTACTTGTCGGCTCAGAAGGGACTCTCGGAGTATTTACACAAATAATCATTCGACTTATTCCTATCCCCGAAAGCGTAAAAACGTGTGTAGCGTTTTATGATGATATTATGAATGCCGCCCAGTCTGTTACCTCGATTATAAAAAATAAAATTGTCCCGAGAACACTTGAATTTATGGATAAAAGAACAATTGAATGTGTTGAGAAATATAAAGAAACGAACATATCTGAAGGAAAAGCACAGGCATTACTGCTTATAGAAGTTGATGGCGTTACTTCAACTATCGAAAAAGAAATAGGCCAGATTCAAGAAGAATGTAAAAAACATGGTGCCTACAAAGTTCAGATAGCTCAAGATGATCAGGAGCGTGAATTGCTGTGGTCATTAAGAAAATCTGTCTCTCCGGCACTGTACCAGTTCAGCTCCGGAAAAATTAATGAGGATATATGTGTTCCGCGCAGTGCTATCCCCAAAATGCTGGAGTCTATAGAAAAAATATCAAAAGCATATTCTGTAATTATAGTGAGTTTTGGTCATGCGGGAGATGGTAATATTCATTTGAATGTTATGGTAGATTTTGATGATGAAGACCAATTGAGGAGAGGTGAGGCTGCTGTTGAAGAGATATTTAAACGAACTATTGAGCTTGAAGGGACGCTTTCAGGCGAACATGGTATTGGTAATACCAAGGCACAATTTTTACACCTTGAACTAGGACAAGAAGAAATTACTATCATGATGAAAATAAAAGAGTTGTTTGATCCTAAAGGTATACTTAATCCGGGCAAGATATTTGACCCCTCAAAACAAAGGGTGTATAGAAAGTAACACATATCGAGATAATGTATGCATGTGTGTGATAATATGAAGTTATGAGTAAAAAGAAAGATTTAAAAAAACAGTATAAGGCTCTATGGGAAACGGAAGTATCTAAATGCTCTAAATGCGGTAAATGCCGTTCTTTTTGTCCGGTTTTTATGCAAACACGAGATGAGAAGTTAGGCACTCGTGGTCGAATTAGTCTCGCAGGCGCATTAATTTCTAACCAGATTGACCTTTCTCCGGAAGTACTCAAAAGCATGTCCACCTGTATGCGATGTTTGAGATGTTCTAGTGAATGTCCATCAAAAGTTGATTTTGATAAGCTTATAAGGGGTGTTCGCGGAATGCTTGGCAAAGAAGTCCCTTGCTATAAAGTAAAGAAACATACTATAGGGTTTGTTTTAAAAAACAGGTGGGTTCTTGATCTGATGATGCGTATAGGGTATTTTCTGCAAAAAGCGAGACCTAATGCTTCTATACAGTGGATAAAAAAAATACCGTTCTTTTATCGTGGTTTGGCAACTTCTCCTGTTATATCAAAAAGATCAGCTTTGCAATTATATGCCGGAAAGCACACGGTGAAAAATCCGCGATACCGTGTGATGTTATTTGTTGGGTGTGTCGTAAATTATCTTTATCCTGAGGTAATACGCGCAACGATAGATGTTCTTAATCACTATGGTGTAGATGTTCTTATATCAAAAAATGAATTGTGTTGTGGCATCCCAGCGATTTCGGATGGCGACGAGGAAACAGCAACGTATCTAGCAAAGAACAATATATCAGCAATCAAGGATGATACTGTTGATTATATTGTTTCAACATGTGGAACCTGTACAGGTACATTTGTACGAGACTATGAAGAATTAGCAGGTGATAACGCTAAAGAATATGCTCGCCGGTGCGTTGATATTACATATTTCTTGTCAGATATATTGCATGTTGAAGTACCTAAAATTAACTTGAAAACAACGTATCATGATCCTTGTCATTTAAAGTATGGTTTGAATATTAGCTCTCAACCAAGAGATCTGTTGAAAATGTCATCGGAGTACTGTGAAATGGAAAATGCAGATAAATGCTGTGGAATGGCAGGAACTTTTGGTATAATGAACGCTGCTGTATCAAAAGATATATTTAAGGAGAAGGCTGATGCAGTGCAAAAATCGAAAGCTGAGGTTGTTGTTACTGCCTGCCCGAGTTGTGTAATGCAATTGAAAGGGCAGTTAGCTGATTACGGGATTAATTGTGAAGTGATACATATAATACAACTTTTACAAAGGAGCATTGAACAAGATGGAAACAAATCGAATTCCTAAGAATACATGGAGACAAAAAATTAAAAGAACTCTTACCAGTATATTGCCGGTAGACGATAATCGTGTCGGAGAATGTAAAAGATGCGGGTCGTGCTGTTCTTTACCTAATGAATGCCCGTTTCTTCGTTTTGAAGATGAAAAGAACAGGATAAATTCTTATTGCGCTATTTACCCGATTAGACCGCTTAACTGCAGAAAATATCCGAGAGTACATAATGAGCAGGTTCTTCAGGTATGTGGATATACGTTTAATAATAATTAGAGATTAGTCGTATTCTTGTTTCTCAACCCCGTAGCAGGTGAGATGAGTGAAACATCTTTATCGAAACTGTTTATTGATTTTTGCGTTTAGCAGTACACTCGTATATTCTCAATTTCTTCAAGCTGATACCAGTGATATACAATCAGAAAAGAAAATAAAAAAAATGAATGTATACGCGCGTTACCATCGTGAGTCAAATCATACATATGAAAATTTGAGAGACGGAAATCCCTTTCGTCGTGGAACACCGCCAGGAACACAAAAACTCTATGCCGGGGAAAAGCATATTCCCTTAAACATTGATAGCGACCTCGGGAATGTGCGATTTGAGGATACAGTCAAAAAACGGCAACCAGTTAGCGAATTTTCTACCAGCGGTATATCGTTCAATGATTTATCGGCACTTCTTTTCTATTCAGATGGACCAACCAAGGTTTTTCAGTATCAACGCGGTACATTTGTGTTACGTGCAGCACCTTCTGCGGGAGCGCTATATCCACTTGAACTCTATGTAATAGTAAATAATGTAGCAGGTTTGACCGGAGGGCTGTATCACTATAATGTAAAGGATAATAGTGTTGCACTAATTAAAGAAGCTGACATGAGAAAAGTGTGTGCTGAAATCTGCAATGATCCCACACTCGAAAATGCTGATATCGTGTGTGTTGTAACGAATGTTTTTTCAAGGGCAACATACAAATATGGGCTGAGAGGATATCGGTACAGTTATTTAGATGCGGGGCATGTTGAGGCGAATATGTGTTTGACTGCAGAATCGTTAGGGTTAGGATCAAAGGGTATAGGGGTATTTGATGATAACAAACTTATTGAGCTTCTTGAGATTGACGGTGATATAGAATCACCAGCCTTTGCATGTGCTATTGGTAACGTGCAAAAATGGGGTAAAGCTCCTACAAAATTGACAAAAAGTATAAAAAGGGCAAAAAGCGAAGAGGTCGATTCTGAATATAATGAAGGCACAAAGGAACAATTGGGTTGTGCTCTGGACGAATCAATTAGAGACTCTGCACCTGCTTTTGTGCTAAACCTTTCACAGGACAGTGTTTTAGAAAAGGCAAGACAGAAAGGATTTGAGGTTGTTAAAATTGACTCTCCACAAAGTATGAAGGGAACAAGGCTTGATGAAATAATTTATTATCGTCGTTCAAATCGTGACTATTGGGACCAGGCAATACCAGCTGATCTTCTATCATATATTCTTACGTATTCAGCAGGATTTTTAAAAAGAACAGGATATGTATATCCGTCTCTTTCAAATAATTATCCTATAGATATATATGTTGGGATACATAATGTAAAAGGTATTAAACCGGGAATATATTACTATTCACCGCAGTATAGCCGGCTTGAAGTTATAAGACAGGGTGATTATAGAAAACAATGTGCTGATGCAAGTCTCGGGCAGCGTTTTGTAGGAGATGCTAATTTTATTGTGATGATGGCTATACACTTTGATCGTGCAGTATCTTTTTATGGTGATAGAGGATACAGAAATGCGTTAATTGATGCGGGTTGTATTGGAGAGCATGTGTATTTGAGTGCAGAATCAATGGGTTTAGGTGCGTGCGGTGTCGGCGCTTATTTGGATAAGCCGATTAATGATATTGTAAAAATTGACGGGGTACATGAGTCGGTTGTGTATTTTGTTACGGTAGGTAGACTTCAAAGATAATCTGATAAAATTATGAAGAATATAAAGTATTACATTGGAATAGAGGGTGGTGGAACAAAAACAAGCGGTATTGTTGTTGATAATGCTTTAAAAAAGATTGTAGTTTGTAGTGCTGGCCCTTCAAACTACCATTCAGTAGGAATCGAACAAGCACGTGTTAATATTCAAACGGTACTTACCGGATTAATAAATAAGGCAGGTCTAAAACAATCTCATATTACCCGTATTTCATTGTGTCTTGCCGGTGTAAGCAGAAAAAAAGATTTCGAAAACATCGTACATATTACAAGAAGTACTGGATATGCTCAAAAAATCGTTGTAACAAGCGATATGGTATCTGGATTAATTGGCGGCACGGGCAGCCCTCACGGGATTGTTGTTATCTCAGGGACCGGATCAAATATATTTGGTATTAATAAAAAAGGTGTGCAGTTTAATGTCGGGGGATGGGGGCATTTGCTTGATGATGAAGGGAGCGGTTACCATATCGGACTGAGTGCGTTAAGAGCGGTTGTAAAAGCAAAAGATTATCGAATGATGTCTACTGTTCTTACTGAAAGCGTATCAAAGAGTATCGGTCTTACAACATTTGATGAGATTGTTGATTGGGCAAGTAATGCACCCAAAGATGCTATTTCGTCACTTGCTCCAAACGTCTTTGATTGTGCCCGTGATGGTGATAGAGTCTCCCAATACATTATTTCTCATGCGGCACATTCCTTAATTGAATCAGTAAAAATTACGATTGATAGACTAAAGATGGTAAATGAACGGTTTTCAGTAGTTTTAGCCGGAGGTATATTTAAAAAAGAATTGCAATTTTTTAACCGTGTAAAAAATGGGATAAAACAGTATGGTAGAAATGTCGAGGTGATACGACCAAAACATGATGGTGTTTATGGCGCTGCACTTATTGCGAAACAATTTTATAAAGATTTTGACTTATTACAAAAGAAACAAAAGAACACTACTTCTCCTTCTACTGCGAAAAAAAAGACAAGTGAATTAGTTCAATCGATGATACATGAAGATAAGAAAGTTGCCGGAGCCGTTGAACAGCAGAAAGAATCGATTGTTCAGGCAATAGATATAATTACCTCTGCATATAAACGCGGGGGAAGATTGTTTTACGTTGGTGCTGGAACAAGTGGGAGGCTGGGCGTTTTAGATGCATCGGAATGTCCTCCAACGTTTGGCGTTTGTTCTGATAGAGTTGTCGGGATTATTGCTGGTGGCGATACGGCGCTAAGGTATTCGGTAGAAGGTGCTGAGGATAATGCCGAAGAGGGTGCTCGTGATTTAAAAGATCATGGGGTTTTATCTAAAGACGTTGTGGTGGGCATTGCTGCAAGTGGTAATACGCCATATGTATTGGGTGCGCTGCGGTACGCAAAGAAGATGAAAGCGCATACAATAGGGGTTTCGTGTAAGAGTGACGTGCAGTTTAAAAAAATATGCCCCGTGACTATAGCAGTATCACTTGGAGAAGAACTGGTGCGCGGATCAAGTAGGTTGAAGGCGGGGACAGCGACGAAGATGATTCTGAATATGTTTTCAACAATAACGATGATTCGTGTTGGTAAAGTATATAATGACTTAATGATCAATGTGCAGCCGACGAATAAAAAACTTGTTTTACGGGCACAGAATATTGTTTCAGAAGTGACAGGATGCACGCTCCAACAAGCCCAGAGACTATTAAAGAAATCACAAGGCAATGTAGAGCTTGCAATAGTAATGAAACATAAAAATGTCGGATATAAAGCCGCAAAAGCGCTTATGGCGACACAAGGTGTAACGATTGACAAAGTACTCTGTTTGGAGTAATAGGGATTACTAGGTATATATGGATATACGTAAAAAAATTGGTGAGATGTTTATCGTAGGCTTTGATGGTCTTTCAGTAACAAAAAGGCTGGAAAAGCTTATAACTGAACACCATATTGGTGGTGTGATACTTTTTGCAAGGAACATAAAAAATATAGGTCAAGTCACGCGTTTTTGTTATAAGCTTCAGGGGATAAGGAAAACAGTGAGTGATACACCTCTTTTTATTGCAATTGATCATGAAGGCGGTGTTGTTCAAAGAATTATTGATGGGGTAACTGTTCTGCCGGGTAATATGGCAATTGGCAGTATCAATAGCGGTGACTGTGCGTATGCGGCGGGAAGAATAGCAGCATTAGAACTTATGCTTCTTGGCATTAATGTTAATTTTGCTCCAGTCTTGGATGTGTGCTCTAATCCTGATAATCCACTTACTGGTGTACGTTCTTTTGGAGACGATGCAGATAAAGTAAGTGTGTTCGGGAAAGAGATGATAATTGCGATGCAAAAATACGGTGTAGTGTCATGTGCAAAACATTTTCCGGGAATTGGTGATGTCCCTGTTGATTCACATATTGATCTACCGCGTAACAATGTGTCTGGCGATTGGTTGAAAAAACATGCTTTAAAACCATTTATTGCCGCAATAAAAGCGCACGTGAAAATGATTATGCCGGCACATTGCATGTATCCTGAGCTTACCGAAAATAAGATTTTACCTGCAACGTTATCTGCAAATATTTTAACAAAGCTTCTCCGAAATGAACTCGGGTACAAAGGACTTATTGTTACCGATGATATGGAGATGGGCGCTATTGAAAAATATTATGATCTTGATGAAAGTATCCCTAAAGCAGTTGATGCGGGTAACGATATAATACTTATGTGTCATACCCTTGGTAAGCAAAAAAAGGCATTAAAGATACTTATTCAGAATGTTTTGAAAGGAAAGATATCCCATGAGAGGATAGAGAAAAGTTATGAGAGAATTAATACCGCTAAAAAAGATCTTATTACCGCGCAACCCAGATTTAATGTTGTGCGAGATGCGATACAGGTGCATCATATGATTGCTGAGCGAATAGGACGAGATTCGATAACTATTGTAAAAAACGATATGCATATCCTCCCATTATTTCTTGAACAGCATGAGAAACTTTTGATAATTGCTCCGAAATATGAGGCCTTAACACAAGTAGAAGAATTTAATGGTGAAGATGATGTTTTAATTGAGATGATAAAAATACGGCATAATGATTCATGTTTACACCGTATTGAATTGTCTCCAACGGTTAATGATAAAAAGATATTTGATGATCTTGAAGAGTACCACCGTATAATTATGCTTACCTACAACGCGCATTTGAATGAGGCACAAGCAGATTTTGTCGGTAAATTGTGTGAAAAAAGGAATGATACGGTAATTGTCGCGATAAGAAATCCATTTGATCTCGCATGTGTTAAAGGCGCGCAGACGACTGTTGCGACATATGGATTCAGAAGCTGTTCTATCAAGGGGCTTGTAGAAGTGTTATTTGGTGAGATTGAAGCAAAAGGCATTATGCCTGTCGAGCTCGATATATCTCAGAAGAGAGAGAAGAACAAACAAAATGTAAAAGGTAAAAAATAATGTACGGTATAAGAAAACTACTACTTGTGGGATTATGTATTTGCGTGATGATGTGTTACGGTTGCACAAAAAAAGATGACGGTAAAATACACATTACCTATCAAACTATTGAGACGTTGCCTAAGCAGAGAAAACTTCTTAAAAAGCTTATAGCAGAATTCGAGAGACAGTATCCCGTGATAAAAGTCCATGTTCAGATATCACCGACAGGATTCAGGAAATTACATACGCAGTTTGCGGCAAACAATGCCCCGGATGTTTTTTATTATGTTTCAGACAGGTTATATGGTTTGGTACACAAAAAGAAGATTCTTTCTCTTAATCAGTTTGCTAAGATTGACAATTCGGTCAATTTCGATACGTATTTTCCTGAAACAGTTGAAGCATCTACGATAGATGGATTGCTTTACCTCATGCCATACCATTTCAGTACTGATATATTGTTTTATAATAAAGATATGTTTGATATGCATTCGATCCCTTACCCAACAAGCGATTGGTCGTGGGATACATTTATGGATGTTGCCCAAAAACTTACTAAAAAACAAAAAGATGTAACGATTGAATACGGTACATTACAGCCACGGCCAACGCTTGTGATTCGATCGTTTGGAGGGAAATTCTTTAATCATGATCTTACAGACTGTATTGTAGATACGGAACAAACAAAAGAGGCCTTAGAGTTTTTAAAAGAGTTGCGAAATAGTGGTGTTGTCCCATCTCAAGCGCAAATTAGAGATGTTGAGATGATGGATGGGGTATCACTTTTTTCAACAGGCAAAATTGGGATGCTTGTGGGGAGAACATATATGCTTGTTGAGTTTGGTAGTATAGACACATTTGATTGGGATGTTACCTATGTTCCAAAAGGCAAAGAACGCTTTTCACGGCTTGCTGTTGGCGGTAACTGCATTAACTCATCATCCCAGCATCCTGAAGAGGCATGGAAGCTTGTTAAATTTTTATCTAGTGATGCCGCAATGCAACTTGCCGCAGAGTCAAGAAATTGTGTGCCGGCTATAAAATCTGTTGCATATTCAAAAGAATTCATGCATTATCCACCTAAAGACGTGTCAATTTTTGTTGATTCAATTAATTCTTCTGAAACAGAAAATCCCGGGTTAGCGAACTGGTTTGAGTATGTAGATAAGGTTATTGGGCCTGACGTTGAAAAAGTGATATATGACCAGCTTACGATACAGGAAGCAGTGAGTGATATATCAAAACGAGGAAACGATATCCTGAAAAAGGACGAAACAATACATTAATACATAACTAAGGGGGCAGAAATGAAAGATAAAGTTGAAAAAGCACTTAAAACAATAAGACCCGCATTACAAGCAGATGGCGGAAACATTGAACTTGTTGATGTTGATGAAGCAAGTGGCGTTGTAAAAGTAAAACTTACCGGTGCATGTTCAGGATGCCCTATGGCACAAATGACATTAAAAGAAGGTGTTGAAAAAGCAGTAAAGAATGAAGTACCTGAAGTAACATCTGTTGAGTCTGTATCGTAGTGAGACTGTAATAGTCATATGCTGAAAGGCATGTGAATGTTACAAAGTCGAACTATCCCCCATTCTTTATGATTTTGGAGGATTTATCCGAGAAAATCTAGGGGGGATCACATATATTGCGGGCTATCATTATATGGTAATGGTAGCCCCTTTTTTTTTACTTCCTCCCCGACTACGGTCAAAGGCTTCTTGACCGCTTTACGTTTCTTGGAAACTAACCCGCCATCAAAAAGCGCACAGATAATTGAATTTTTCCAGTATTATCTTCTCCTCATGAAACACGAACCCCAAAAACTTGATATGAACGCAATTATTGAATCGGCTGAAAAAGCCCGATTATCCCTCTAAGGTCACTTCGCGTCTAATTCTACAAAATAGAACCATTGAAAATGCTTTACTAAGTCCTTGACCCGTATTAGAATACATAGTCCTATGGGTACAGTTATAGTTGCAGTCTTTTTAAGTTATATTGTTGGATCAATACCGTTTGGATTTCTAATAGCCAAATACGTCAAAGGTGTTGATATACGCACTGTTGGAAGTAAGAATATTGGTGCTACTAACGTGATGAGGACTTTAGGGAAAGGGCCGGGGATTACTACTTTGGTTCTCGATATGCTGAAAGGGTTTGTAGTCGTAACCCTTTTACCCTTTTTGTTTTATAGCGATTCATTGGGGATGAGTTACACATTGTTTCAGTTACTGTGTGTTATTGGCGTAATATGTGGCCATACGTGGACATTATTCTTAGGTTTTAAAGGGGGCAAAGGAGTTGCAACAAGTACGGGTGCTTTATTTGGCATAGCTCCACTTGTGGTGCTCTTTTCATCAATTGTCTGGATAGTGTGTGCTAAAATATCACGCTATGTGTCACTAAGTTCGATGGTTGCAGCAGTTGCTTTTGTTGTCGGGACTTTTGTTTTTGGTGAGCCTGTTGAGCTTAAGATATTTAGTGTTTTTATTGCACTTATAATAATTATTCGACACAGATCAAATATTCAGAGACTGAGAGTTGGTACGGAAAATAAGATTGGCCAAAAAGGTGGGGTTGAGAAATAAACACGTTAGGTGATACTATGAAGATAGCGGTTATTGGTGATGGCGGGTGGGGAACTACCCTAGGAGTACATTTAGCGAAAAAAGGTAATGAAGTTACTATTTGGGGGCCATTTCCAGAATATATAGCCCTTTTAAATCAAACTCATGTGAACAGTAAATTTTTGCCGGGAATAGATATTCCTGAGACTGTGATTTTTGGTGCTGATCTGATACAAATGGTAAGTGATTCGGAAGTGGTCATTGTAGCGGTCCCTTCACATTATGTGAGATCTGTTGTGTCTCAACTCAAGGATATAGATTGCACAAAACAGTTATTTATTACTGTTTCGAAGGGTATTGAAAATGATACCTTAAAAAGAATGAGTGAGATAGTATCTGAAGAGGTATCTCCCTTGCGTTTAGCTGCTCTTTCCGGGCCGAGCCATGCCGAAGAAGTGGCGCGAGGAATACCAACAAGTGTGACCATTGCATCAAAAAATGAGGATGATGCGCGAGGCGCGCAGGAACTCTTTAATTCAAATACGTTTCGTGTCTATACCAATACAGACATTGTTGGTGTCGAGCTTGGCGGGGCATTAAAAAATGTTGTTGCTATTGCTGCAGGTATCAGTGACGGCTTGGGTTTTGGAGATAATGCTAAGGCGGCACTCATGACACGCGGTATAGCAGAAATGATGCGTTTAGGTGTTGCGCTAGGCGGTCAGGCAAAGACTTTTTCCGGTTTGAGCGGTATAGGCGATCTTATTACTACTTGTATGAGCAGGCACAGTCGTAACAGAGCGTTTGGCGAGATGATCGGCAAGGGAATGAGTGTTGATGAAGCGCTCAATACTACAGAAATGGTTGTTGAAGGATATCGGACAACAAAATCTGTCCAGCAGATATGTACTTCTTCTGGTGTGGAGATGCCAATTAGTCAACAGGTATACAATGTGTTGTATGAGAAAAAGAAGCCGTTGAAAGCAGTAGAAGAGCTTATGATGAGGAATCTTAAAGCAGAACATTAAAAAAGCTATAAGATTCAAGCTGCAAGCTATAAGCGAAAAACTAAAACACAAAATTAATTATTAATTATATTTTTTGTCGGTATATAATTTTGATGCTAAAAGTATATTTGCTGTGATACAATCTCTAGTTCGATATTTACTGTAAAGGTTTTTCGGAGCGTAGCGCAGCCTGGATAGCGCACACCCTTGGGGTGGGTGAGGTCGGTGGTTCAAATCCACTCGCTCCGACCATTAGTACGTATCTCGCAACTCGTGATTCGTATGGTATATATTAGGTATAACTGATAGATTATTATTTATATTTGGAGAATCGTATTATGAAAGCTATACAAATCGGCATTATAGGTTTTGGAACGATCGGAACGGGAGTAGTGAAGAATCTTAAAAAGAATGCTTCACTATTATCTGAGCGTCTTGGTGCTCAGATCAAAATTAAGGGTATCGCGGACATTGATATAAAGAAGAAACGAAGTGTCTCTGTCCCTCAATCGCTTTTAACGAAAGATGCTCATAAACTTTTAAATGATCCCGATATAGATATTATTGTTGAGCTGGTTGGCGGTTACGAGCCTGCTAAATCATTTATTTTAAAGGCATTAAAAAATGGTAAGCATATAGTAACGGCAAACAAAGCGCTTTTAGCTGTTCACGGTAAAGAATTAGCTGCAGCAGCTGAAAAGGCCGGAAGATCGATATTCTATGAAGCGAGTGTTGCCGGTGGTATTCCTATTATTAAGGCATTAAGAGAAGGATTTGTCGGAAATAACATAAGCTCAATATTTGGTATCGTTAATGGTACGGCAAACTATATTCTTACCAAAATGACTAAAGATGGAAGTGAGTTTTCAGAAACGCTCAAAGAGGCACAAGAAAAAGGATATGCTGAAAGCGATCCAACGTTTGATGTTGAGGGAGATGATTCTGCGCACAAACTAGCAATTCTCGCACGGCTTGCAAGCGGGTACTGGATAGATTATAAGGATATTTATATTGAAGGTATTAGTGAAATTACTGAAAAGGATATTGAGTATGCGGGAGAATTAGGTTGTGTTATTAAGCTTCTTGCCATCATGAAAGAAAAAGATAATAAGATAGAGGCACGCGTACATCCGACCCTTATTGCAAAAGATAATCTCTTGTCCACTATAAACGGGGTGTATAACGCGGTATGCGTTGAAGGTGATGTAGTTGGTAAGACGATGTTTTATGGTAAAGGTGCTGGTGAGGACCCAACGGCAAGTGCGGTGATTAGTGATATTGTCGATATTGCCCGCAATATACTAAATAATGCGCCTGCAAGAATACCATCATTTACGACGGTTAAAAAAATTAAAGGCGTAAAGAAAATCGATGAGTTTGAATCACGTGCATATCTGCGTGTATCAGCGCTGGACAGACCAAGTGTGTTGGCAAAGATTGCCGGGGTTTTGGGTAAATACGAGATAAGCATATCTTCGGTGATGCAAAAAGAACGTAATGTTAAAGGCGGGACAGTTCCTGTTTTGATGCTGACACATAAAGCAAAAGAAAGAAACCTGAAAAACGCATTAAAAGAACTTGATCGGCTATCAGTTATTAAGAGCAAAACAATAATGATACGTATGGAAGATTAATATATAAGGGGTTCTCCATGGCAGCAAGCGGAATAATAGATCGATACAGAGAATATTTACCGGTATCAGACAAAACGCCGGTCATTTCATTACATGAGGGTGATACACCGCTTATACGCGGCGAGCATTCTGCAGAATATCTCAGTAGTAATATAGAGATATTTTTTAAGTATGAGGGACTTAATCCCACGGGTTCTTTTAAGGATAGAGGCATGACAATGGCTATCTCTAAGGCTGTTGAAGAGGGTTCAAAGGCTGTGATGTGCGCATCAACAGGTAATACCTCGGCATCAGCCGCAGCTTACAGTGCACGTGCAGGGTTAGAGTGTATTGTTCTTCTTCCAAAAGGTGCTATTGCAATGGGTAAACTTGCTCAAGCACTTGTACATGGGGCTAATGTGATAGCAGTTGAAGGAAATTTTGATGATGCCCTGCGCATAGTGAGAGAGATTACTGATAAATATCCTATAACGTTAGTGAATTCACTAAATCCATATCGTATTGAAGGACAAAAAAGCGCTGCATTTGAAATATGTGATGAGTTTAACGGGGAAGTGCCTGATTATCATGCTATTCCTGTTGGTAATGCAGGTAATATTACTGCGTATTGGAAAGGATTTAAGGAGTATCACAAAAATAATAAAATAAAAAAACTGCCAAAGATGATTGGTTTTCAAGCGGCAGGTTCCGCGCCGATTGTGGAGAATAGAGTTATTGAAGATCCTCAGACAATTGCGACCGCGATTAAGATAGGAAATCCTGCAAGCTGGCAACAAGCCGTGGACGCTATGAACGAGTCAAGCGGTCTTATTGACAAGGTGACAGATGATGAGATACTTGAAGCGTACAAAATACTTGCTTCACGTGAAGGAATCTTTGTTGAACCCGCATCAGCTGCATCACTTGCCGGAGTCATAAAAAAGGATAAAAGCGGTTATTTTGGAGATAAAAAAGTAAGGATAACGTGCACGGTAACAGGACATGGTCTCAAAGATCCAGATACTGCGCTTAAGTCTGTTTCCGATCCGGTTGTTGTAAAAGCTGATAGTAGTGAAGTTTTGAAAGTTATTGGTTTATAAACGTTGAGAATAAGGAATCTATTATGAAATACGTTGTAATTGTTGGCGATGGAATGGCAGATTTTCCGATTTCCGAACTGAACAATAAAACCCCGCTTGAAATTGCACGTACTCCGCATTTTGACACTATTGCCAAAATAGGTTGTGGCGGCTTAGCGAGAAATGTACCCAAAGGTATGGATCCTGCTAGCGATGTGGCAAATCTTTCAATACTTGGGTATGACCCGAAAGAATGTTATTCAGGTCGCGGACCGTTAGAGGCTATTGATATGGGGATAGAGCTTCAGCCTAATCAGGTCGCGTTTCGATGTAATTTTGTTACGATATCAGATGGAATGATGGCTGATTATAGTGCTGGACATATATCTAATGAAGAAGGTACGGTATTAATAGATCTCCTTAATAAAGAGCTTGGGGCCGATAGTGTTCAGTTCTATCAAGGGATGAATTATCGAAACATTGTAGTTATAGATGAAGCCAAACTTGAAGATGGGTCGGGGACACTTCACTGTGTGCCGCCTCATGACATAACGGGTAAACCCATTAATGCAAATATCCCGAGAGGAAAAGGGTCCGAGTTTTTGATCGGTTTAATGGAAAAGGCGGCTAATATTCTCGGAACATGCGAAATAAACAAAGTAAGAATTGATCATGGTGAAAATCCAGCGAATATGATTTGGTTGTGGGGATACGGAAAAACACCTCAAATGGTGAGTTTCCAAGAACGTTTTGGTGTGCGGGGTGCAGTCATATCCGCGGTGAAGTTATTGAAGGGTATTGGCAAAGCGCTGAAAATGGATGTTATTGATGTCCCCGGGGCAACGGGATACTACGATACAAATTATAAAGGTAAAGCAGAACACTGTTTGAAGGCACTTTCTGAGGGCTGTGACTATGTGTTTGTGCATATTGAAGCACCCGATGAAGCGGGACACAATGGTGATCTCACACAAAAAGTACTTGCTATAGAAAATATTGATGAACACGTAGTTAAAGTAATTATGGAAGGTATTGCGAAATATGACCAGTATCGAGTGCTTCTTCTTCCTGATCATTACACACCGCTATCGGTAAAAACGCACATTCCTGATCCGGTACCGTTTGTAATGTGTGGCAGTGACATTAATGCGGATGATATGCAAATTATGAGTGAGAACGAAGCCCAGAAGGGTTCGTGCGGAGTTGTTGAGGGACATGCATTAATGGATATGTTGATTCAAAAGTAAACAGCTTTGAGGAGGAAATGATCATGTTAGTTGTGCAAAAATATGGCGGGACATCAGTTGGAAGCACGGATAAAATTATGAATGTTGCTCGCCGGATAATCAAATCAAAGAAAAGTGGAAATGATGTTATTGTTGTTGTGTCTGCAATGAGTGGACAAACGGATAAACTTATAAACATGGCTCATGATATTACTGATGATCCCCGTGAACGTGAGATGGATATGCTTGTGTCAACGGGTGAACAGGTCTCAATGTCCCTTTTAGCTATGTGTGTACATGAGCTGGGTGACGAGGCGATTTCATTTACCGGTTCACAAGTCGGTATTGTTACAGACAGTACGCATACAAAAGCAAAGATACGTAGAGTTATCGGCATGGATAAAGTGAAAGCAGAGCTTAAGAAAGGGAAAATTGTTATTGTTGCCGGTTTTCAAGGTGTTGATTACAAAAAAAATATTACGACACTTGGGCGTGGTGGATCTGATACAACAGCCGTTGCGCTTGCCGCAGTACTAAAGGCAGATCAATGTGAAATATATACTGATGTAGACGGAGTGTATACCACTGACCCGCGTTTGGTGAAAGATGCTCGTAAGCTCGGCGTGATTTCTTATGACGAGATGTTGGAGCTTGCAAGCCTTGGTGCGAAAGTGATGCATTCACGATCAATTGAAATGGCAAAAAAATATGGTGTGGTGATACATGTTAGATCAAGTTTTAATGATAATTTGGGGACGTTAATTAAAGAGGAGGATGCTCTTATGGAAAATATAATGGTAAGAGGTGTTGCACTCAATAGAAATGAAGCAAAGCTAACCATTTTGCATGTGCCGGATAAACCGGGTATTGCGGCAAGAATATTCAAAATAATTTCAGAAAACAATATTAATATTGATATGATCATTCAGAATGTCAGTGAACGAGGGTTTACCGATATATCGTTTACTGTATTGAAGACTGATTTACGTAAAACATATAAAGTTCTGGAAGTACTCGTGAAAAAAATTGGTGCACGAGGATTGAGTCATGATGAGGACATGGTTAAACTATCAGTTGTGGGCGTTGGAATGAGAAGTCATGCCGGTATCGCGGCGGCTATGTTTGAAGCTCTCGCATCAAAAAAAGTTAATATTGATATGATCAGCACCTCAGAGATTAAAATATCATGTGTTATACACCGCAAAGACGCGGAAAAAGCGGTAAAGGCGATTCATGATAAGTTCGGGTTAGCGAAGAAAAAAATGCTAAAAGAAAAAATGGTTGCTGCAAAAAAATAGGACAGTAAATAAAAGGATAATATTATGAAAAAGACATTTATATACGATACAACCTTGCGAGATGGCACTCAGGCTGAAGGTGTATCATTTTCTGTTGCAGATAAAGTGAGAATAGCTGAACGGCTTGATGGTTTTGGCATAGATTATGTTGAGGGCGGCTGGCCGGGGTCAAATCCGAAAGATATAGAGTTTTTTGATCTCATGAAAAAAATAAAACTCAAACATGCAAAAATGTCTGCTTTCGGGAGTACACGCAGAGCAAATACACCGGTTGAAAAAGAGACTAATATCCTGAAGCTTCTAGAAGCTGAGACACCGGTTGTAGCAATATTTGGTAAAAGCTGGATATTGCATGTTACGGATGTTTTAAAAGTATCAAAAGCTGAGAATCTTCGCATGATACAAGATTCTGTCGGGTACTTGCATTCAAAAGGAAAAGAAGTTATTTTTGACGCTGAACATTTCTTTGATGGATACAAAGATGATCCTGAATATGCGCTTGAGACATTAAAGGTCGCTTCAGAGCACGGTGCGTCAACCTTGGCATTGTGTGACACAAATGGCGGGACCATGCCTAATGAGATAACTGATATTGTAAAAAAGGTACATGCAAATTTTGATACACCGATTGGCATACATGTTCATAATGATGGGGGTATGGCAAACGCAAATAGTATTCTTGCAGTTCTTTCGGGCGCGGTACATGTGCAGGGAACAATAAACGGCTATGGCGAACGATGCGGCAATGCAAACCTGTGTACTATTGTCCCAAGTTTAGTATTAAAACTGGGATATAAATGTGTTTCAGAAAAGAAGCTGAAGGAGTTGGTAGAGGTATCACGATTTGTTGATGAGCTCGCGAATTTAAGGCCAAACGATAAACACCCGTATGTTGGGTTAAGCGCATTTGCTCATAAAGGCGGAATGCATGTTAATGCAGTAGAAAAAAATCCAAAGACTTTTGAGCATATTGTTCCTGAACTTGTCGGTAATAAGAGAAGAATCTTGATCTCAGAATTATCAGGTAAAAGTAATGTCTTATTAAAAACAAGTGAACTGGGACTTAGCTTTGCAAAAGATTTCCATGTAACTAAAGACATTATTGAAAATCTTAAGAAACTTGAGCATGAAGGATATGAGTTTGAAGCTGCAAGTGGATCATTTGAGCTTCTTGTGAAAAAAGCCTTAAAACATCACAAGACATTCTTTAAGCTTGAAGGGTTCAGAGTAATAGTTGAAAAACGTGAAGATGACAAACTTATATCTGAGGCGACAATAAAGGTGAAGGTTGGTAAAGAAACGGTACATACGGCGGCTGAAGGAGAGGGTCCGGTAAACGCACTTGATAATGCTCTCAGAAAAGCACTGTGTCAATTCTACCCTGAAATATCAAAAGTAAAACTTGCCGATTTCAAGGTGCGTGTACTTGACGCTAAAGCCGGTACTGCTGCAAAAGTACGTGTTCTTATCGAATCAAGCGATGATAAAGAGATCTGGGGGACGGTAGGTGTGTCAGAGAACATTATTGAAGCAAGCTGGCAAGCACTTGTCGATAGCGTTGAATATAAATTACTAAAAACAAAAAAATAAAGTAGATATAGCGAAGCTATGGTTGAATTACCAAAACAGTATAATCCTAAAGAAGTTGAGCAAGAAATTAAAGATTTCTGGTTAAATGGTAAATTTGCGCATGCAGATAGTGATAAAGGAGGCACTCCTTATACTATCGTTATTCCACCGCCTAATATTACCGGTATACTTCACATGGGACATGCTTTGAATAACACTATTCAGGATGTGCTGACACGTTGGAAGAGGATGGAAGGGTTTAACGCTCTTTGGCTTCCGGGAACAGATCATGCGGGCATTGCGACACAGAACGTTGTTGAGAAAAAACTGATGCACGAAAAGAAAACCCGTAAAGATGTAGGACGAGACGCATTTATTGAAAAAGTATGGAAATGGCGTGAAGAATATGGTGGAACGATCATAAAACAGTTAAAGATGCTTGGCTGTTCATGTGACTGGGATCGTGAACGGTTCACAATGGATGAAGGACTCAGTGATGCGGTGAGCGAAGTATTTATTAAGTTGTATGACAAGGGGCTGATTTATAGAGGGAACTATATTATTAATTGGTGTCCGCGCTGTGAAACTGCATTATCAGATGAAGAGGCAGAGCACCGTGAAATTGACGGCTCGCTCTATTATATCAAATACCATGTAGAAGACTCTAAAGAAACCATTACAGTGGCAACGACGAGACCTGAGACGATGCTTGGTGATGTTGCTGTTGCGATAAATCCTAAGGATGCACGGTACACTCATCTCATCGATAAAACAATTATACTTCCATTGGTAAACAGAAAAATGAAAGTCATAACTGACGATTTTGTTGATCCGGAGTTTGGTACCGGTGTTGTAAAAGTAACGCCGGCACATGATCCGAACGATTTTGAAATGGGTCTCAGGCACAAGCTTACGCCCATTAATGTTATGCATGAAAACGGTGTTATGAATGAAAATGCCGGTGAAGCATATGAAGGTATGGATAGATTTGAAGCAAGAGAAGCGATCTTACTTGATCTTAAAGAACTCAAACTCCTTGAAAAGGTAGACCATCATTCACATGCAGTAGGGCATTGTTACCGGTGTCATTCTGTTGTAGAGCCACGTCTTTCACGGCAATGGTTTGTGAAAATGAAACCTCTTGCTGAACCAGCGTTAAAAGCACATCGTGACGGAAAAATAAAATTTCATCCTGCCAGATGGAATAAAGTATATACAGAATGGTTAGAAAATATTCGTGACTGGTGTATATCGCGTCAAATATGGTGGGGACACCGCATACCGGTATGGTATTGTAATGATTGTGATAAAGAAATTGCATCAAAAGATTGTCCTAAAGAATGTCCGCAGTGCAAGAAACACAGTTTTACCCAAGATGAAGATGTTCTTGATACATGGTTTTCGTCGTGGTTGTGGCCGTTTTCAACATTGGGCTGGCCGGAAAAAACAAAGGATTTAGACTTCTATTACCCCACAAATTGTCTTGTTACCGCGCAGGAAATAATCTTTTTCTGGGTTGCACGTATGATCATGTCTGGTATCGAGTTTATGGGGGAGGTGCCCTTTAGTGATGTCTATATTCACGGAACCGTAAGAGATGATAGCGGTACAAAGATGAGTAAATCGCTCGGTAATATTATTGATCCACTTGATATAATAGAGAAATATGGCGCAGACGCTTTACGTTTCAGCATTATCATGATAACAAGTCAGGGCCAGGACGTTTATTTATCAGAAGATAAGTTTGAAATAGGGAGAAACTTTGCCAATAAGATTTGGAACGCTTCACGATTTCTTATGATGAATTTTGAAGATGTATCAGAACAAAAATTAGATAACTATAAAGATATGCTTACTGTCGAAGACAGATATATTTTATCGCGCATGAATTTGACAATAAAAAATGTAAATAAAGCGCTCGGTGAATACCGTTTTAATGAAGCATGTCATCTGATATATGATTTTTTCTGGCATTATTATTGTGATCGATACATTGAGTCAGCAAAACTCGATCTTTATAGTGAAAACGACAAAGATAAGATTAAAACAAAGGTAGTTTTAAAGACTGTTCTTGAAACTTCGATGAAACTCTTACATCCTTTTATGCCGTACATCACAGAAGAAATATGGCGAAAACTTAATGGTGAAAGTAGTGACACTAAAAAAACTATAATGCACGCTCAGTGGCCACAGGTAAATAAGGTATTTATTGATGAAAAGATAATCTCTAAAGTAGAAAAAAAGTATGAGATGATACGGTGTGGGAGAAACTTAAGGACAGAATATAAAATACCGCCTAAAAACGAAGTTGAATTCATTTTTAAAGCGGTAAGTGAAGAGGGTAAAAAATTCTTTGAGTCTGAAAAACCGAATATTATGAAACAGCTTAAAGCATCACAGTTTGATATAGTCGATGAGTTTACTCCCGATAGACCAATGGTATCAAATGTATGTGAAACAGGTACGGTCTATCTTTCTTTGGAGGGTAATCTTGATCTCGATGCGGAAAAAGATCGATTGCAAAAATCGATAGAGAAGCTCGGAACACAGATTGAACAGATCAATAAAAAATTATTGAATAGAAACTTTGTTGAACGAGCACCAAAAGAAGTTGTTGAAAAAGAAGAAAATAATAAAAAAGAACTCGAAGAAAAGATAAAGAAAATCGAAACAAATATTTCACACCTGCAATAGTTTCAATATCTCTAATAATTATCATGAGTAAATTAAAATTAGATCTCCACGACATATTTAATAAAGGCAAGAAGATTGAGGATGCTCTTGCATCTATCATGAACGATGCGGTAAAAAAGAAGATAAAAACCGTTGAAATCATTCCAGGAAAAGGTTCGGGTCAGCTCAAAAAGAAAGTAATAAAGTTTCTTGAAAAAAATAAGGGGATGTATCACCGCATAGAGAAAGATTCGCATAATTGGGGTAGACTTTTTGTCCATTTCAAACATAACTAGCTTTGCTAGTTTTAACGCAAGGTTATTGTTCTCTGAAAAGGATTCTTTAAAATAAAAGAACACGCAGTGTTTTACCAGTATCCCCATTTCCCTGTCATAAGGACATAGATTCCGAGGCATAGGTTTGTTGTTGCGTGCGCAACGATACAATCAAAAATATTTTTTCGGTGATAAAGGATGATGTTGTATATAATTGCGGTAACACATGCTGCAATCCATTCCCATGACTGATGCCCAAAAGTAAAAAGCAAAATACTTCCAATGCATGAAAACCAGGTAAATGCGCCAATAGGCACTTTAGTAAAATCATTTGAGTTAATAAGGTAGCGAATAACGAGTGAACGAATAAACAATTCTTCAAAGAGGGGGACTATAAGAACAGCTCCTCCAAGACGAAAACTTACAAGGAATGTGGTTATGTAGATGTTTCCTGAAAGTGGGTTGTAGCCCTCTGCTGGTGGGTGTAGCTTATCAAAGGGCATATATTCAGTCAGTCCTATCCATAAAAAGAATACGAGGACGCCAAGAATAATAGACAGAAATGAAAAAGAAAAACGTATTTCCTTATATTTTTTCCACCAATATACTAAAAGACCCGCCGTAACCAGCGTTTGAATAGGATATATTAAGATAGCGAAGCTACCAAAATATGAAGAAAAAGAGCCAATTAAGATAAAAGCAATGTACGGAACGATATAAGGTGCTATAATCAAAAATGTTTTCATACTGTATTTTTTAGCAGATATTTTATAAAAAAGAAATATAATTATAATAATCTTAAAATATGAAATGATATAAATAATAAGAATTGGAGATTCTATGAACGAAGTGCATTTTAATTTAATCGCAAAAGAAATGAAACTCGATCCAAAACGTGTTCTTGCCGCAGTGTTGCTTCTTGACGGTGGTGCTACGGTACCCTTTATTGCACGATATAGAAAAGAATTAACAGATACTCTTGATGAGGTACAAATTACTGATATACGCGATAGGATCAATCAGCTGCGTGATCTCGATAAACGACGTGATGCGATTATTAAGTCTCTTGAAGAAAGAAAACTGCTTACTGAAACACTCAAGAAGAAGGTAATGGCTGCAGAATCTCTTACCGTACTAGAAGATATATACCTGCCGTATCGACCAAAAAAACGTACCAAAGCAACAGTGGCAAAAGAAAAGGGTCTGGAACCACTGGCAAAATTGATTTTTGAACAAACAGATGTTGATCTTATCGCGGCTACAAAAAAATATGTTAATAAGAAAAAAGGCGTGGAAGGCAGTGAAGATGCACTTGCAGGTGCTCGTGATATTGTTGCCGAATGGATGAATGAAGATCAGGGTATACGTGCAAAGATGAGAGAGCTGTTTGCGGCTGAAGGATTGATTAGGTCAAAAGTCTGTAAAGGTAAAGAAAAAGACGGCATTAAGTATAAAGACTATTATGAATGGGAAGAAAAAATAGCTACCGCGCCTTCACACCGTATTCTTGCTATTCGAAGAGGTGAAAGTGAAGGGTTTTTAATGGCACGCATCACTCCGCTTGAAGAAGATGCTGTTTCATTGATGGATCAATATTTTGTTAAAAATAGTACTGAGTCAGCTCAGCAGGTAAAACTTGCAGCACATGACGGTTACAAGAGATTATTATCTGTAGGTATGGAAACAGAAGTGCGGCTATCATCAAAGAAACGTGCTGATGAAGAGGCTATAACCGTATTTGTTGAAAATTTAAGACAGCTTCTTTTAGCATCTCCTCTTGGAGAGAAAAATGTACTTGCTATTGATCCCGGTTTTAGAACAGGGTGTAAAGTTGTGGCTATTAATAAACAAGGGAAATTTCTTTTTACTGAAGTGATATATCCTCATGGATCAGAATTTAGTGCCTCAGAAGCAACTGAAGCAGTAGTGAGTATGTGTAAAAAATATGAAATAGAAGCAATTGCGGTAGGTAACGGTACTGCGGGTAGAGAGACAGAAGCATTTGTTAGAGATATTAAGGCGCTAAACAAAATACCTGTGATACTAGTCAATGAAAGCGGAGCATCTATTTATTCTGCGTCTGCAGTTGCCCGTGAAGAATTTCCTGATCAGGATCTTACGGTACGTGGGGCTGTGTCTATTGGCAGGCGGCTCATGGATCCTTTATCAGAACTTGTTAAGATCGATGCAAAATCGATTGGTGTCGGTCAATACCAGCACGATGTAGACCAGAATGCGTTAAAAAATAGTCTTGATGATGTTGTTGTTAGCTGTGTAAATGCGGTAGGTGTTGAAGTAAATACATCAAGCAAACAGCTTCTGACCTATGTATCCGGTGTTGGACCAAAGTTAGCGCAATTAATTATAGAATATCGAAATGAAAATGGTCCTTTTACAACAAGAAAAGAACTGCTCAAAGTGTCGACACTTGGACCAAAAGTATTTGAACAGGCAGCAGGTTTTTTGCGTATACGTGGCGCAAAGAATAAACTTGATTGTAGTGCGGTACACCCTGAAAGCTATCATGTAGTTGAGGCTATGGCTAAAGATCTGGGTAGTACAGTAACTGATATTATATCTGACAGCTCACTTCAAAATAAGATAGATCTGAAGAAATATGTTACTGATACAGTGGGGTTACCGACTTTGCAGGACATTGTAAAAGAATTAGCGAAGCCGGGAAGAGATCCCCGCAAAGAATTTGAAGAGATAAAATTCCAGGATGGTGTAACAACAATGGATGATCTTAAAGTGGGGATGAAACTCACCGGAGTAATAACCAATATTACTGCATTTGGAGCATTTGTTGATATAGGCGTCCATCAGGACGGATTAGTCCATATCAGCCAAATGTCAGACGGTTTTGTGAAGAGTCCCGCTGATGTAGTAAAAGTCCAACAAAAGGTTACCGTAACCGTAATGGAAATTGATAAAGACCGAAAACGCATCGCTCTATCTATGAAGACCAAACTCGAGAAAGATTTTTCTCTCAAAAAAGACCATCCTAAAAAGGCGAGCCCATCGCAAAAGAGTGATTCATCTATGAGTGACTTTGGAAAAAAACTGATGGAAGCAGCTTTAAAGTCACAATAATTGTTATTACTCATATTTATAAGGTGCGCCTTTTTTTTGTTTGCAACACATATGAATTAAGTTATAATTTAGGATGTTATGAAGAAAAAAAGACATAAAAGCACTAAGTCAAGCGAGTTTCTGAGCGAGGAAATGGAATGGCTTTATCTTACACCTGCCCAGAGAATGCATGAGACAACAAAGTTATGGCAATTATTTATTGCTATGCGAGGGAACCTTGATCCTGAACCCGATCCTCAAAGTCCTTTCTATTTTCAAAAAAAATAAAGTCAAAGGCCTTTTAATTGGCGGCCAGGCATGCATTATTTACGGTGCAGCTGAATTTAGCCGTGATTCTGATTTTGTTGTACTTTGTAAAGAAGATAATTTACAGAGAATACGCATTGCATTAAAGGAATTGAAAGCTAAGATTATTTATGTCCCCCCATTAGAAATTGAATATTTAGAGCGTGGTCATGCCTGCCATTTTAGGTGCGTTGCCAGAGATGTACAGGGTTTACGGGTGGACGTAATTTCTAAACTCAGAGGTTGTGAACCGTTTGATGAATTATGGAAGCGAAGGAAGAGGATAATTTTGACAAGAACCAATTCTGTAGATGTAATTGGACTTAAAGATCTTGTCCAGTGTAAAAAAACTCAGCGGGATAAAGATTGGTTAATGCTTAAACGGCTGGTTGAAAATGACATTATTATAAACAAAGATAAGTGTCCATCCGATGATAAAATAAGATGGTGGCTTTTTGAATCCCGAATACCCGAAACCCTTATTAAGTTGACAGAGAAGTATCCTAAAATTGTAAAAAATTGCATATCTGATAGACCGTCTTTAATCTCAGCCATAAAAAAAGATTTACAAAAACTTAACGTGCAACTTCAAGAAGAAGAACGTGTAGAACGAGAGAAAGATATAGAGTATTGGACTCCCTTGAAAAAGGAACTGGAATTATTACGCAGGAAATTAAGATAGTTTATAGATTATATTAATAATTGGAATGCACGAAGTATAGTGAAAAGCATCCCAAGCCGGTTTAAGGGGTATTATTTTTATGAGAGACCTCTTTCCCTTGGACTTACAGTGGTCCTGAAAGCGGAATAGAGGGAAAAGGCAATAAAGGGAGTTGAGCCCTTATTCACTCTAAAACCTTATTAAGTTGACAGAGAAGTATCCTGAAATATGAGAAAAAACTGCATATCTGATAGATCGCTCTTTATTTATACAAAAATCAACAGTGTTGCACTGTAATTATTACGATTTGTAAGTGCTTTATATATAGTGATATATAATTATTTACCCCCCCCCAGCCCTTGACAAACCTTTTATTATCAGGTATAGTTCATTTATGAAACGAAAAAAGAAGAGGTCTGTACATAAACGGTATCTGAATAACAGAAAGAGTGAATTATGAAAGCATATTCTATCTCAATGTATCGGATGACACCCTTGATGAAGGTTATTAGTCTTGTTGTAGCATTTATTTTTATTTTTACTTCTACTACATTTGCTATTCCTCGCACAATGTTGGATGTAACCCAGTCCAAAGGGGTGCAATCTGTTTCAAAAGAAGCGGAGCTAACCTATCACATTAATCCGGCAAAATTTCTTGTGCCTGAAAATTTCGGTATGGTTACCGAACGGTTCATATCATCAGGAACAAAAAATGCAAAGAAACTCATTATCCAGATACAGGATTCTCATTGCAATTATGAAGCGCAAAAGAATATATCGAAAATGATTCAGATAATGGCTACGGATAAATCAACAGCCGGGGCACTGAAAATGATTTCAGTAGAAGGATCGCAAGGTGTCGCAAATTTTGATTATGAGCGTTCTTTCCCTAACAGGGAAATCAGAAGCCAAACAAGCGATTATTTTATGAAAATAGGCTGGCTTACCGGACCGGAATTGTATGAGATAGATTCAAAAGATAAGCCGCTACTTTTTTTTGGAGCGGAAGATAAAGATCTATACGAGAAAAATCTAGATTATTTCTTGAAGAGCAAAAAGGATATAGCGCGTGAACATGCATTTATAGATAAGGTATTGAGTGTAATAGCTGTTTTGAAAAGAAAAATATTTTCTAAGGCAATGCTTAATCTCGCACAGAAACGTCAAGAATGGGATGGTGGTATTCTACAGTTTACGGATTATTGCGGCTATATAGATAATCTAGCCTTAAAACACGGATTCGGGGAAAAAGGCGCAAAATATTTTAGTGATAAGAAAAAATATCCAAATTTCACTGCTGTTATGGAAAGTATTGATATTGAAAACAAAATAAATCCTAAAAAAATACAATCTGAAAGAGAGGCGATTGTTAGTCATCTTCAAAAAAAGATGGTCAAGGAAGAACTTTCAGAGCTTGTCAAACAATCATTACACTTGCGTATAGGTAAAATCACTTCAGATATGTTTTATAATTATTTAAATGAGGTGGTAATAAATAAAAAAATTGATATGAAAAAATATCCTAATTTAAAAGGATATATGCAAATAGTAAAACTGAACAGCGTATTAGATGCAGGAAAACTGTTTGGCGAAGTTGACAGGATAGAAAATGCAATAAAGAACAAAATGTTCAAGAATAGGGAAGAGAAAGAACTAGACCTGATGATAAAACAGGTAAATATAATGAAGAATCTTCTTAACTTGAGAATGTCGCGACGTGATCTTTCTTTCTATGACAATAATAAGAAAGATATGACAGCTGATAAATTGATAAGAAAAGTAGGCAAACTGGCTAAAAAAACCGGTATAAGCAGTGATCTTTCCGGCTCGATTGCATGGCTAAAGGCAAACAAAAATATAGATGTATCGGTATGTGAAGAATTTTATAAAGCGGCTTTAGCAAGAGATAAAGTGCTTGTTGAAAATACGATTAAAGAGATGGGTAGGACGAAAGCAAATGCGGTAGCAGTAGTGAGCGGAGGTTTTCATACGCAGGGTATGAAAGAACTATTTAAGGGTAAAGGGTATTCATATGTGGTGGTTACTCCCAGAATGACTAAAGCGTATAATGATAAAATATATCTTAGCCGAATGCTGAATAAGCAGACTGAATTTGACAAAATATTTGGTGCAACAGGCACGAGGCTTTCCGCATGGACAATGAGAGATAAGTTGATATTTAAGAAATCATGGGCTACCGAATTAGCGCTTATGGCAGAAAAGTTAGGTGATTTTATCGCATTCAGGCAGTGGATTTTTATGAATAAAACAGATCTCGGCATTGATATCGTTGAAGATAAAGATGGTTTAAAGATTGTTGATCAAAGTAACGCAAAACAGGTATTGGTGAGAGAGGGTAAAGATGGTGCTCCAGAAATAACAGAAGTGAGTACGATGTCTGCCAAAATTTCTGAAGAATCAGGAGTAGACAAAGGAGCAGGACATCGAGACATCACGGTGGCAGAAGCCGAGAGACTTTCTGATCGCATGAAAAGCCAATTGGGTTATTTTGTTGATAAGCTTCTGGAAGAATTAGCATCAACTGAATTTGATAATATGAAAAGAGATGCTCTGAGTATTAAAGCTCTCATTGCAGAGAATGGGAATCTTGAGGATATTAAAAAAGCGGTGAGTAAATTGCGATTATCAGAGAGCGAAGTTTATAAGCAATTGCAGGAAGAGGGCAAAGATATAGAAGAAGAGGCGTGGGTTTTTGATTGGATGGATTTCACGAAATATGTCGTTAAGAATAATTTAGAGGCTGAAGAGGAAGAAATTGTTGTAGTAGCTGCAGCAGCTGAAGCACGTGAAGTGATAAACCAGACAGACGGTGATGATGAACTTGTCAAAGGTTCCATGCTCGCCAAAGCGCCTGAGGTTAAGGTACACGATCACTGGGAAGAGATGAATTTTATTACGGCAGGTAATAAGAAGTCTGATGTGACAGAGCGTGTAAGAGCAATCAGTGCGCTTGGCGAAATGAAAACACCTTTGACTATTAAATCGGAAGTCATAGTAAAAAAGTTACAGGATCTGGCAGTGGATAAGGGAGAGCCAAATGAGGTGCAGCAGGCTGCAATACATGCGTTGATGGCGCAAGACGAGTCAAAAGCTATCGCTTTTATGGGGGAACACTCGCTTATTCTTGTTATGGATCAGACAGACGGTGATGATGAACTTGTCAAAGGTCCCATGCTCGCCAAAGCGCCTGTTAGAATACCTGCAGAGGCAATGGATCAGACTGACGGTGATGATGAGAAGAAGGTGGAGCCGCGATCGCACGATCACTGGGAAGCGATGAATATTCTTACGGCCGGCGACAAGAAGTCTGATGTGACAAAGCGTGTGGAAGCGATCAGGACGCTTGGCATGATGAAAGCTCCGTCGACTTTTAAGGTGGAAGACATAGTGAAACAACTGCAGGATATGGCGATGGACAAGGGAGAGCCAGTCGAGATACAGCAGGCGGCGCTCGCCGCGTTTATGGAGCTGAAAGGAGAACTTCCCGCGATGATTGAGGGGACGCCGTCGATGTTTGCCAAAGTGGCTGAGAAAACAGCACGTATAAAAGATATAGAAACGATTACTAATGAGATTCATGGCATTCCGGGTATGATAGATGAGTTCGATTTGAAGGGAAGAGAAGGGATGCCGACTGGCTTCGACCTGATTAAAAGATCGCAAGACGCTGATGAGCTGATATCGGCGAGGAGTGAACAAGAATATAAAGAAAGTCGCAAAAAGATAACCGATTGGTTGGATGAGATTAACAAGAAGATAGGGGTTGAAGCAAAAAATGTCATGCAAGAGAAAAAGGGAAAAGTGTTGGATGTTGTGTTGAAGGAATATGCCGGAAAGAGTTTTAAAAGAAATATAACTGGGGGTATCCCTCAAGGGATGACAGCGCTGGTGCAGGAGATTCAGCGGCGCGGAGAATTTCGTCTATTAACGGAACAGGATATTCAGGAAGTGTTGGAAAAGAATGTAATCGCTAATGTTCTTGCTAATCCGGCTGAGGGTAATTTCACAGTTAAGGTAATGATGAAAGAAGCCAAAGCGTCTGAAGTTACAAGACCAGGAGTTGGATCTACTGAAGGTTATGTGAACGAAGCGATATTGAATGCATATAATAGTTATGCAGAAAATCCTGATGGCGCAGTAGAACTAATATTAAATGCATTGAGTAATATGGAGGAAGATGAGTATCTTGTGAATCTGGTAACAGCGATTGATATATTGAGTGGCGTTAATCGCCCTAATTTCAATTCTTTAATCGATTATTTATTAGCTAAAAAAGACAGTACCGATCATAGTGGTTTAAAAGATGAGATTAAGCCGATAGTAGATGAAATACTTGCTGCTGAGGAGGAGTTGTTGTATGATAAACTTGCGGGGAAGCTTAATGGACTGAAATTAACAGAAGGTTCAGATGCAGAAAAGGCGCGTGATATTTTAGTAAGTGTCATAAAGACAGGTGATTTGGCTGTTATCAGGGCAACAATCTCTCGTGCTGTACTCGATATTCCCCGTGATGTGTTTCTTAATGATGTCAAGACAAACGTAGAAGATATGTTGAGTCCGGGGTTTGTTTCAAGCAGTTTAGGTGTTATGTATTATTCATTGATAGGTTTAAATGAGGCAATGCCGTCAGAGGAGTATTTTGGGGCTGAATGGAAAGTGATAAGCGAAACTGTTAAAGCCAACATTAATACCACGGCAGTTGCAGATAGCGCTCTACTAAATAAGGAAAACATTGATAAAAAAGAGATGTTGTTCCATCATGTTGAAAAAGCTACTGATCAGGTACAGCTTAAGATGCAGTTAAAAGAACACGTTGCGGCAGCGGTACAGGCAGTATTGCAAGGGCTTGATAAACGTGTTGTTGTTGCTGTAGATTATGCTGATTGGGATCAGGGAGTGTTCGATCAGGTCAAAGAAGAGGTCTTTAAAGAAAAGAAACTTATATCTGAGGAACAGAAGAAAAAGTTTAAAGAAATTATGGAGGATCACATAGTTATAGGAAAAGAAACGGATACTACGGATACTGTTGTGAGTGAAGCAAGAGATAAATTAGATGAGCTAAAAGCTTACACGCTTGTATCAATAGATATCCCTGCAGCACTATTTGGGAAATATGAAGATATGATTACATTGGAAAATCTCGCTATATTCCTCTTAACATCTAATGGCAAGATAAATGTCGTTGATCTTGATCTTGTTAAAGCGAAGGCTATGGGTCTTAAAGATGTGGTAGCTGCAATAGAAAGTGACAGTTTGTTGCCAATATTGGATGATGGTGCGACGATACGGACAAATGCTGTTATAAACGCGTATCAGGCACTTGGATTCCAGGCATAAAAATCGTAACTCGTAATAGCAAAGGGCATGTCACAGGTGATGTGCCCTTTGCTTTATTATTCTGCATCGTTGTGTAGAAATAATAACGCAGGTTAAAGCCCTGCGGCTAACGTACTAGAGTAGGATAGGTGTCCTGCCTGTCAAAAAGAAAAAGTTGGTTAAAAACTGATCATGGTTTCAAAATCTTCAAAAGTGATGAATCTTATCGTGCATTGATTTTCAATAACAGTTTCTTTAAGGTTATTATTGATAACGTAGGCAGTTTTTGTGTTTTTGTATCTGAGAAGGAATCTTCTTAGCCCTTTTGGTATTTTTAAATTTGTGATGTTGCTTTTAACTTCAATAGGTATGGGTTTTCTATCGATTGACAAAATGAAATCTACTTCATCTCCATCCTTTGTTCTCCAAAATTTAAGTTCCATGTTTGGAGCTAGCATAGAATGTAATTTTAAAAATACAAAACTTTCATAGAGGACCCCTTTGTCAGTACGTTCTGATACTGATGAGAAATCTTTTAATAATGCATTTCTTATTCCCAGATCGTATAGAAAAGTTTTGCATGATTTTCTTAATTCATTGCCTAGATTATTTGAATAGCTATATAAGCGAAAATTAACATATGTTTCTTCGAGGATATCAAGATATCGATTTATGGCTTTTGAACTGAGTCTGACCTGATTTGATAGCGAATGTATTGAAATAGTAGATCCTTGATTTTCGGCAAGTAGATATAGAAGGTGATTAAATGCTCTGATATTTTCTTCTTTGATAAGAGATTTAATGTCTTTTAATATATAACTACTGAGAAGCTCTGATAACATTTGTTGTTTTCTATCTTCAAAATCTGTATGAGTTAATCCTGGCATGCCTCCGTAACGCATATAATAATCCAAAGGATAATTTTTATAATGTGTTTTTAATTCTGAATACTGTAGAGGGTAAATTCTGTATAAAAACCTTCTTCCTGCGAGACTTTCTTTTAAATGTTTATGGATTTCTAAAGAGGACGATCCAGAACAAAAGATCTTTGTTTTAATATTGGAATCAAAAATAGCTTTGAATATTTTTGAAGCATTTTGAATATATTGAAATTCATCAATAAATACCATTTCTCCAGAATTACATATCATAGTAATAATATCTTTATTAGATTTATTGAATTCAGCGAGGACTTGTGGTTGTTCAAGATCGAAAAATGATGTTTTGTAACCGGACTTTTGAGCGTGTTTTTGAAGCTGTTTAAGTATGGTTGTTTTGCCAACCTGTCTTGGTCCCAAGAGAATATCAATCTCAGGTTGTGTTATTTCATTATGTAAAGTGTTAAGTATTAAACGTTTAATCATAACGATTACTAATGTAACCTATTAGGTTAAAATAGTCAATACATATTTTGCATACACTTCTGTATTTTGTGGACTAAAACGATTTTAATGATAAAATAAGCAACTTATCTAATGAGTGAGTGACGGTGGGGTAGGGTTGGATTTGCAGGGCTTTATAACGCTTCGCTCGCTATGACAGTAAGTACGTTTGTTGATTTACCATTACATAACTCACTAACAATTAATTATATATCGTATGAATAAACTCACATTAGTATCAGATTTTAAGCCGTTAGGAGACCAGCCTGAGGCAATTGAAGCGCTGACTAAAGGTATTATCGACAATAAACGTTTTCAAACTCTTCTTGGGGTGACCGGTTCGGGAAAGACATTCACTGTAGCAAATGTTATTGAACGCGTACAAAAACCGACTCTGGTGCTTTCTCATAATAAGACGCTTGCGGCACAGCTCTATTCAGAGCTAAAACAGTTCTTTCCTCATAACGCAGTAGAATATTTTGTTAGTTACTACGATTATTATCAACCGGAAGCATATATTCCTCAAACCGATACCTATATTGAAAAAGATGCGTCAATAAACGATGAATTGGAACGATTACGCCTTGCCGCGACCAGTTCACTCATGACACGCCGAGATACAATAGTTGTTGCTAGTGTATCCTGTATATATGGTTTGGGTTCAAAAGAAGATTTTGAAGAGCTCCTTATCATGGTAGAGAAAGGTCAGCATTTCACTCGAGAAGAACTGTTAAAAAAACTTGTTGATATTCAGTATGAGCGTAACGATATTGATTTTTATCAGGGTAAATTTCGTGTGCGAGGAGATAGGATAGAAGTGTTTCCCGCATATGCTGAAGACGCTATACGTATAGAAATATTTGATGATGTTGTCGATAGGATAACTCATATTGATCCTTTAACCGCAAAGATAAAAGAAGAAGTGGATATAGCGACTATTTATCCAGCGAAACATTTTGTTACCCCATATAGAAAGATTGAGCCTGCAACAGAAGCAATTTTAAAAGAACTTGATGAACGACTCAAATATTTCAGGGATCATAATAAGCTCCTTGAAGCGCAACGGATAGAAACAAAAACACGCTATGATATGGAGATGCTTCATGAAATAGGGTATTGCCAGGGAATTGAAAACTATTCGCGTCATTTGAGTGGTAGAGCTCCCGGTGAACGTCCGTCAACATTGATAGATTTTTTCCCTGATGATTTTCTTATGGTGATTGATGAGTCTCATGTCTCTGTGCCGCAGGTACGGGGCATGTTTAACGGTGACCGGTCACGTAAAAACACTCTTGTCGAACATGGGTTTCGCTTACCTTCCGCGCTTGATAACAGGCCGCTTAACTTTCATGAGTTTGAGCCTTTAATGAAAAATACCATATTTGTTTCAGCGACACCCGGTCCCTACGAATTTGAACGATGTCCAAAACCGATAGAGCAAGTCGTTCGCCCAACCGGTCTTGTTGAACCGAAGATAACCGTGAAGCCGCTTGCCGGTGAAATAGATGATCTTATCGGACAGTGTCGTAAACGGGTAAAGAAACATCAGCGTGTACTGGTAACAACACTAACAAAACGTGCGGCAGAAGATTTAACAACGTATTTAAGTAATGTCGGGATAAGAGTGAAATATCTTCATTCTGGAATCGATGTTTTGACGAGAGTTGATGTGCTTAAGGGGTTACGCAAAAAAGAATTTGATGTTTTAATTGGAGTTAATCTATTGCGTGAAGGGTTAGACCTACCAGAGGTAGCGCTTGTTGCTATATTAGATGCCGATAAAGAAGGGTTTTTGAGATCTGAAACAGCGCTTATTCAAACTTCTGGACGTGCCGCAAGACATATTGACGGTGAAGTTATTATGTATGCAGATAAGGTGACGAATTCTATGCAAAGAGCGATTTCTGCAATGGATTATAGACGTGAGAAACAGCTCGCATATAATAAAGAACACGGCATTACCCCTCGGAGCGTGCAAAAAGCTATCCGCGATGAAATGTCGGGGAAAAGTAACGCTGAAAATATTGTTGAAGATATCATTACTATTGCGGGTGAAGATTTTGAATTACACGAAGTGCTTTTTGAGCTTAATCGTGAAATGCAGGAAGCGGCTGAGAATCTTGATTTTGAACGTGCGGCTCAATTAAGAGATAAAATAAAAGAGATTAAAATGTCTCGATTATTTAAGAAAAAAGGGAAGTTTAAAAAAGTTCGTGCAAAAAAATAGATGGGGGAAAATCCATGAGTGATCTTGATTATTTAGAAATAAAAACGATAGTAGAAAATGCGTTGGAAGAGGATGTTGTTGGCGGTGATATTACAACAAATACACTCATACCGTTTGATTTGGAGTGTCGTGCAGAGGTGCTGGTAAAAGAAGACTGTGTGCTCGCCGGGATACCTGTCGCAATTGCTGTTTTTAAGTCGTTTGATTCTACCTTGATAATAGATGTCCTAGAAAAAGATAGTGCGAGCGTTAAAGCAGGGACAATAGTCCTAACTGTTGAGGGGAAAGCACGGTCAATACTAACCTGTGAACGTACTGTTTTAAATTTCTTGCAGCGTCTCTCGGGTATTGCAACAGTAACGAGATCATACGTTGATGCATGTGCTACTGATCGAGTTAAGATTTTGGATACGAGAAAAACGACACCGCTTTTGCGGTACTTAGAGAAATATGCTGTTCGAATGGGTGGCGGAGAGAATCATCGATATGGTCTTTTTGATCAGTTTCTTATCAAAGATAATCATCTTAAGTTACTAAAAGAAACAGGTAAAAATCCTATTAGTTTTAGTGTTATAACAGCAAAGAAATATTCACCCTCAATACCAGTTGAAATAGAAGTTGAACAAGTGGAAGATATTGAAGAGGCAGTTGAAGCTGGATGCGATATTATTCTACTTGATAATATGTCACCGGAAACAATCCAAACGGCTGTTGATATAGTTAAAGGAAGAGTTCTTACAGAAGCCTCCGGTGGTATTACATTAGAAAATGTTGCTGAGTACGCACAAACCGGTGTAGACAGAATATCTATCGGTGCATTGACTCATTCTGCCCGGTCTGTAGATATTAGTTTAGATATTGTTGAATAAGCGGGATATACATTTAATATGCAAAAGAATAATACAGTAAAAATTGATGAAGCACTAATAGAAGTATTACATAAACGTAAAAGTGAATATGTCTCTGGTGAAGAGCTTGCGCAGAAGCTGAATGTGTCTCGTACAGCTATATGGAATCATATTACTCATTTGCGTCAGTGTGGGTATGTTATTGATGCTGTATCGAATACAGGGTACCGATTAGTGAATATTCCGGATAAAATGTTGCCGGACGAGATTATGAGGCTTCTCTGTACAAAAATAATAGGACGAAACGTAGTTTCTTTTGAAGAAACTGCATCTACAAGCAGTGTTGCGTTGCGTATGGCTGAAGATGGTGAACCAGAAGGAACTATTGTAATAGCCGAATCGCAAAATAAGGGCAGAGGAAGACACGGAAGATGCTGGTCATCACCTAAAGGTAAAGGGCTATGGTTTTCGTTGATATTACGCCCCGATATTTCTCCTCAAGATATATCTCAGATAACCTGTGCAGGTGCAATTGCGTGTGCGCGAGCCATTACTGATATATCAGGATGTGAAACAGAAATAAAATGGCCAAACGATATTATAGTAGGCGGTAAGAAAATAAGCGGTATATTAACGGAAATAAACTCTGACCTTGAAGGTATTCGTTATGTTGTGCTTGGTGTTGGGATTAACGTGAATGTTGATAAAACCGATTTCCCGAAAGAGATAAGAAATATTGCGACGTCAATGAAGATAGAACTTTCAAAAAACGTTTCACGGCTTTCAGTGCTCGGTTCATTTCTTCAATGGTTTGAAGAATATTATTTAGAGCTGCAAAGTGGAAAATTTGATAGGATCAGAACTGATTGGATAAGTCTTTCCAACACCATAGGTAAATATGTTACTGTTGAAACACAGGGTAAAAAGATTGAGGGGTATGCAACAGGGGTTGATCCGAAAGGAAACCTTGTTGTGCGGCTTCCAAACGGGCTAAATGAATATGTAATGAGCGGAGATGTAACAGTACAATGAATAAGAATACATTGCTTACCTGCGATATAGGGAATTCTGAAATACATTTTGGCGTTTTTGTTGGTGATACATTGAAAAAGTCATTTCGTATTTCTTCAAAGCTTCCGTATGAAAAGATGAGAAGTGAAGCGGCCAAAAGAATGCCTAAAGAGTGCGATTCCGTTATTCTCGGGAGTGTTGTTCCGCACGTAACAAAAAAGCTCGGTCGAATAATAAAAAACACCTTAAAGGTTGATCCTCATATTGTTTCTTCATCAACTAAATGGGGAATAGACCTGAAGTATAAAAACCCTCAAACGCTTGGTGTTGATAGGCTTGCTAATAGTATTGGCGGATTTGCACTCTATGGCGGCCCGCTTATTATTGTTGATTTTGGTACTGCGATTACGTTTGATGTTGTCGACGGAAAAGGTAATTTTATTGGGGGTGCTCTTATCCCTGGATATGCACTTCAGTGTGATAGTCTTGGTGACAATACCGCGCAGTTACCGAAAGTTACCAAAGGCGCAGGATCTTCCAGTAAAATAGGTGATGATACACATTCATGTATTAAACTTGGTGTTACGGTTGGGGTATGTGGCGCTGTTAAAGAAGTGTTGGCACACCTCAAGAATATTAAGGGAATACAAAAAAAGGAATTAAAAATTCTTGCAACAGGCGGGCACAGCTACTATTTTGCGACGCGTGCAAAAATATTTGATGTTGTATGCCCTGATTTGACATTGATTGGGCTAAAAGAAATGTATAAAAGGATTGTTCAATGAACTATGCATTAGTTTTTCGTACTACACACCAGACAATGATGGCGGAAGAAGTATTATCATTAAACAGTTATTATTTTGATACGTTACCATTGCCAAAAGAAATAAAAACCGGTTGTACGATAGCGTTATCAATTCAAAAAGATGATTGTCCGTTAATTATCGCTCTCTTGAAAAATGAGAATATTGTTGTTGAGGGTGTGTATGAGGTTGGTGATGCAGGGTGGAAGAAAATTGATTATGCGCACAAGGTTGATAGAAGGGTTTATCTCGACAATAATGCTTCAACACCGGTAGCGCATGAGGTGGTGCATGTACTCTTACCGTATCTTGAAGAACACTATGGAAATCCCTCATCAATTCATTTAATTGGTCGTGAAGCGCGGATTGCGATCGATGAGGCCAGAGATGAAGTTGCCACTCTTATGGGTGCTGAATCAGAAGAAATTATTTTTACCGGTAATGGTACGGAGGCAAATAATTTTGCGATAAAAGGTATAGCTGAGCTCCATGCTGTAAATAAAGGGCATATCATTACTACGGTTATTGAGCATCCGAGTGTTCTGGAGTCGTGTCGGTACTTAGAAAAATATGGTTATGAGGTAACGTATCTTCCTGTTGATGCATTTGGTTTGGTTTCGGCTGATCAAGTAAAAAACGCGATAAAAAAGAATACGATACTCATTACCGTGCAGTGGGCAAATAATGAGATTGGTACTTTGCAGCCGGTAACAGAGATCGGGACGCTTGCGCTCGAACAGGGGATAGTTTTTCATACTGATGCGATACAAGTAATCGGTAAAATACCTTATGACGTACATTCTTTACCAATTGATATGTTAACTTTTTCTGCGCACAAGTTTTATGGGCCAAAAGGATGTGGGGGGCTATATATTCGCCGAAACATACAGGTGTTACCGATCATTCATGGTGGTAAACAGGAACGTGGTATGCGTGCAGGTACAGAAAACAGTATTGGCATAGTTGGTGCGGGAGCGGCTGCGATGCTTCTTAAAGAATCACAAGTTGAAGATAGTACAGAAATAAAAAGATTAAGAGATCTTCTCTATGAAGGGATTGCATCCTCTATAGAAGGTATTAAGGTGAATGGTGATCCTGAAAAACTTCTGCCGAATACATTAAATATTAGTTTTAAGGGTGTTGATGGCGAGTCTTTACTTATCAATCTTGATCTTGAAGGGATCAATGTCTCAACAGGATCAGCGTGTGCAAGCGGGTCAACTGAACCATCATATGTCCTGAAAGCGTGTGGTGTTTCAGATGAATATATAAACGGAGGTATCCGTTTTTCATTAGGAAGAGAGAATACTGAGGACGATATCCTTTATACCATCGAGAAGACTAAAGAGATCGTTAATCGGTTACGTAAGAAACAATAAGCGAGCAGATGTAATGTCTAAACAAGATAAAAAGCGAGTTGCTGTACTTTTAAGCGGTGGTGTTGACTCTTCAGTTGCCGCATTTTTTTTAGCACGAGACGGGTATGATGCTATTGGTCTTACCATGAAGGTATGGCAAGACGAATGTATTAAAACCGATAGAGAAAACTGTTGCGGTCCGCGTGCACTTACCGATGTTAGAAAGATCTGTCATATTCTCAAAATCCCTTATTATGTTCTTCGATGTGAAAAAGAATTCAAAAAACGTGTCATAGACTATTTTTGCCAAGAATATTCCAATGGGAGAACACCGAACCCCTGTGTTATCTGTAACGATAAACTGAAATTTGAAACATCACTAGAAAAAGCACGTGAGTTTGGTGCTGATACGATTGCAACAGGGCATTATGCGAGAATACACGAGAGGGTGGTTTGTGGTAAAAAACGATATGTTTTGGCTAAGGGTGTTGATAAAAAAAAGGATCAATCATATTTTTTGTTCAATCTTACACAAAAACAGTTGCGTCACGTGGTGTTCCCGTTAGGAGAGTTGGGTAAAGATGAGGTAAGAAAGGTCGCAAAAGAGAATGGCTTTCCTGTTCATGATAAAAAGGACAGCACAGAAATATGTTTTATCCCTGATAATGATTACAAGTCATTTCTAAAGAAGCAGCATGTTAAGGTGAAAAAAGGAAATATTGTTGATACGGAAGGAAAAGTATTAGGAACTCATGAGGGGATACAGTTTTATACGATTGGGCAACGACGTGGTATTGGGATAGCCGCAAAAAACCCATATTATGTTGTGCGTATTGATGTAGAGAAAAACATAGTCATTGTCGGTGATAATGATGATCTCCTGAGAAAAGACTGTGTTGTAAATGAAGTCAACTGGGGGGCTATTACGTCATTAGATGCGAAGATGAATGTTACCGCTAAGATACGGTATAATTCTCCTGCAGTATCTGCGGTGATTTATCCTTTAGCTAAGAAAAAAGTTAGGGTAGTTTTTAAGACAGTGCAGCGAGCAGTTGCGCCGGGGCAGGCTGCGGTATTTTATGACGGAGACGATGTTGTCGGGGGAGGATGGATAACGCATGAAAAAGATTGAACGTATTATTCAGGATTGGTGTGTTCTAAAAGGAATCACTGTAGGGGTTGCAGAGTCATGTACTGGAGGTTTGCTATCAAAAAGACTAACTGATATATCCGGGTCTTCAGATTATTTTTATGGTGGTATGGTGTCGTATAATAACAGTGTAAAGATAAAACTGCTTGGCGTGAAAAAAACGACTCTTGTTCGATACGGCGCGGTAAGTGACCGGACTGCTTGTGAGATGGCTCTCGGTGTGTGTAAAGAAATGAGCGTTGATATTGGTGTTTCCATTACCGGTATAGCCGGTCCCTCGGGTGCTACAAAAACGAAACCAGTAGGCACAGTTTATATCGGCATAGTAGTGAAGAAAAAGGTTACGTCTCAAAAATATCGGTTTACCGGTACAAGAACACAGATAAGAGAAAAAGCAGTGAGTGCTGCATTAAAACTTCTTAAAAAAGTTGTTTCTGTGTGGGTGTGAAATAATAATATATGGATACAATACGTACTTTTATTGCAGTAACACTTTCCCTAGAAATAAAAGATTCTCTTAATGATGCACAACGACGTATAAGTATATCTGATATCAATGCAAAGTGGGTTCACCCGGAAAATATTCATGTAACACTAAAATTTCTTGGAGATACACCAGTAGATAAGATTGATGATATCAAAGGAATATTAGCGGCGATAACGCAAAAACATAGCACATTTCCTGTTACACTGAAAAATATTGGTCTTTTTCCTAACGAACGTAAACCACGGGTGATATGGGCTGGTATCACTGAGGGAGCACATATCATTGCACAGATTGCGGCTGAAATAGAAAATGAGCTTAAACCTATTGGTTTTGAGAAAAAAGATCGTTTATTTGTGCCTCATATTACCATTGGACGGATAAAATCTGGTCCCTCAACAAGAAAGTTACTTGATATCGTAGACGATATGCAGGATAATGATTTTGGACAAATGCAGGTTAAGAGTATAACATTCATTAAAAGTACGCTTACCAAAGATGGTCCACTATATGATATTATACATGAGGCACAACTAACATAAATATAAAGATATAGTAACTATAAATAATGAAGACTTCTGCGAAATGACGTTTAGCGGAGTCATCGCGAGGAGCGAAGCGAGGAAGCGATCTCGAGAAGAGTAAGAAGTAGAGCAAAAGCAACGGGATAGCAAACGATTGCCGAAA
>JAVCCP010000068.1 GCA_030765405.1 Candidatus Ancaeobacter aquaticus
GGACATCACATACGGTAAGGATTACATTAGTATTAATTACTACGATAGGATAGATGCCCCCATACTGGTAGACAACTTAGGGTCTAAACCAAAGGGAAATGTTTGGCCTAGACCCCATACTGGCTCCTCGGGTTGGATTCGAACCAACAGCCTAACGGTTACGGTTTTTTCCTCATGTTTCCATAAGGCCCGGACTATCTCATTACCTTCCTGATCAATTTCAGGGTCAGGTATCGGGCGCTTCCCACCCCACTGTATCGAGGCAGTACGACCTCGCGGTCTAGTCTCTGCACCTTCCCCGAGATTATCGGGGCTTGGCTCAGGATTACCATTTGCTTTTCAACATTTAGGCTTCCCTGAATTCACCCAATTTTTCAATCCCGCTTTCACGGGAAAGCTGCAATTTTCTCACAGCCGTTCGCTCCACCATTGAGCTACCGAGGAATGTATTCTCAAGTTAGTTTTATTAGTATATATATTTTGCCGTATATGGCAACTGTTATTTCTTTTCTTCTGTCGGCTCTTCAGCATTACAATTTAACTCTGAAAGCTGTTTGTACATTGCGTATCTTCTGGTAACATCAACCTGTTCTTCTTTAAGATACTTTTCAAATGCTTCAGGATGGGTCTTCTTTAATACTCTAAACCTATTTTCCCCACCAGCATATTCACTGAACTCTATTGTCGGCTTCTTACTATCAATAGTAAGCGGATTCTTTCCTTCAACAGAGAGCTCTGGGTTAAACCGCATAATTGGGAAATGACCGCATGCTACCGCTTTTTTCTGCTCATCTAATCCATGCTCCATATTTATACCATGAGCAATACATGTTGAATAAGCAATGATCAGTGAAGGGCCATCATACTGTTCAGCTTCAATGAATGCTTTTACTACCTGGTTAGGATCTGCACCCATAGCAATCTTTGCAACATATACATAGCCGTAACTCATCGCCATTAATGCGAGATCTTTTTTCGCTGTTGGTTTACCGCTCGCTGCAAACTGTGCTACAGCACCTTTCGGTGTCGCTTTTGATGACTGTCCACCGGTGTTTGAATATACTTCTGTATCAAGAACAAGCACATTGATATTCTCACCTGATGCTAATACGTGATCAAGACCACCGTAACCGATATCATATGCCCATCCATCACCACCGAGTGCCCATACAGATTTTTTAACCAAATAATCTGCTATTTTTAAAAGTTCCGGACATACACCACACTTACATGCTGAAAGCAGATCTTTTGCTTTTTTAACTAGTACTCGTTGATCTTCGATCTCTACATATGTTTTCTGTGGTGCTGCAAGTATTTCCTTCAACACCGACTTAAGATCCCCTGCACATTCTTCTTTACTATCAATAATCTTCTGTGCAAGTTCACGTGCATATTCATTAAACTTATCTACGGTAAGTCTCATACCAAAAGCAAACTCAGCATTATCTTCAAAAAGTGAGTTTGACCATGTCGGGCCATAACCGTCTTGGCGCGTACAATACGGTGTTGTCGGTAAGTTACCACCATAAATTGATGTACATCCTGTTGCATTACCGATGAGCGCTTTATCACCAAAAAGCTGTGTCAGAAGTTTTACATATGCTGTTTCACCGCATCCCGCGCATGCGCCAGAGAACTCAAAGAGTGGCTTTAAGAACTGGCTACCTCTTACAGTTGCTATATCAAGCTTCTTAGGATCGATATCAGGAATATCCATAAAGAACGCGAAGTTATCCCTCTCTTGATCTCTGAGTGGTGCCTGCTCAGTCATCTTAATTGCTTCTTTTGCTTTTGCCGGACAGAAGAATACACAGGTACCGCATCCAGTACAATCTTCCGGTGCAACTTGTAGCGTATACTTCATCCCCACAAATTCTTTTGCTTTGGGAGTAGTTGATTTAAATGTGTCTGGTGCTTTATCGAGCTGTTTCGGATCATAGACTTTCATTCTTATCGCTGCGTGAGGACACACTAAAGAACATCTACCACATTGGATACATGTCTCAGTATTCCACAGTGGTATATTTACCGCTATATTACGTTTTTCATACTGTGTTGTAGCTGTCGGCCAGGTACCGTCTGCAGGCATTTCAGATACTTTTACTAATGATCCCTGCCGTTTAATTATCTTTGCAGTAACACCTTTAACAAAATCTGGGGCATCACTAGGTACAACTTCGACTTCCTCTACTGTACAATCGCAAGTATCCGGCACAGCAATTTCATGTATTTCTGTAAGCGATCGATCAACAGCGGCTACGTTCATATTAACGATATCTTCACCTTTATTACCGTAAGTTTTTTTGATCGCATCTTTTACTGCTTCAATCGCAACTGCATCATCAATAACCTTTGATATTTTGAAGAACGCTACCTGCATGATCGTGTTGATACGTGCACCAAGACCAACTTCTTCAGCGATTTTAATAGCATCAATTGCATAAAACTTTATTTTCTTTGCAACGATTTGCTTTTTCACTCTGTTTGGCAAACAATCCCATATTTCGTCTTTGCTATGATGTGAGGTAAGAAGAAAAATACCGCCATCTACAAGGTTATGAAGCATATCAAATTTCTCTAAAAATGATGTGTTGTGACAAGCAAGGAAATTAGCGTTTGTTATGAGGTACGGACTACGAATAGGATGTTTCCCGAAACGAAGATGAGATACTGTTACCGCACCAGCTTTTTTTGAATCGTATTCAAAGTATCCTTGCGTATAGTTATTTGTTTTTTCAGCAATAATCTTAATGGTATTTTTGTTTGCTCCGACAGTACCGTCTGAACCAAGACCATAAAACATTGCGCGATACACATCATCACTTTCAATCGAAAATGCATTGTCAACTTCAAGACTCGTTGAGGTTACATCATCATCTATCCCAACAGTAAAATGATTCTTTGGATCATCTAAAGATAAATCCTCGAATATTGATTTAACCATAGTAGGGGTAAACTCAGCTGAACCAAGACCAAAACGACCACCAACAATAATCGGATATGAATCTGATTTAATCATCCCGAGTGTCATTGCTTCACCAATAGCTGTACGAATATCTTCGTAAAGCGGCTCACCGATACTGCCAGGCTCTTTTGTTCTGTCTAAGACAGCGATCTTAGTAGCTGTTTTAGGTAATGAATTAACAAAAGCATTCAGATCAAAAGGTCGGAAAAGACGCACTTTTAAGACACCTACTTTTTCACCTTTTTGATTGAGGTAATCAACGGTTTCGTGTGCAACTTCTGCACCAGAACCCATCATAATTATGATCCGCTCAGCTTCAGGATCACCGACATAATCAAAAAGACGATATTCTCTTCCTGTGAGGAGAGCAAATTTATCAAATGCTTTTTGCACAAATTCTGGGCACGCATCATGATATTTGTTTACGCTTTCCCGACCCTGAAAATAAACGTCAGGATTCTGTGAAGTACCTCTGATCGCCGGATGATCAGGAGAGAGACCTGATTTATGATGTGCATCAACCATTTTCTGATCAATCATAGATTTAATATCGTCCATGGTCAATTCTTCAATTTTCTGTATTTCATGAGAGATTCTAAACCCTTCAAAAATATGTAAAAACGGTATACGGGACTCAAGTGTTGCAACCTGTGAAATAAGAGCAAAATCCATTGTTTCCTGAACATTTGTTGCAAACAACATAGCAAATCCTGTCTGACGACACGCCATAACATCTGAATGATCACCAAATATGGATAATGCCTGACACGCAATTGATCGTGCAGCAATATGGAAAACAGTAGGTAATAATTCACCGGCTATTTTATACATGTTTGGCAGCATAAGGAGTAATCCTTGTGAAGCAGTAAACGTCGTTGTGAGCGCACCAGCGGTAAGAGCACCATGCACAGCCCCGGAAGCACCACCTTCAGATTGCATTTCAACAACTTTAGGTATTGTACCCCAGATATTTGGTACATTTTTAGCTGATTTTAAATCAGATATCTCACCCATAGGTGATGAAGGTGTAATAGGATATATTGCAATTACTTCATTTGTCGCGTGAGCGACATGCGCTACCGCGCTATTTCCGTCATGTGGAACCATTTTACGTTTCATAGATAAGCCTCCGTATAGATCTATATATTGTTATTGTATGATATATTATTTATCAACCCCGAATAAGGAGAATTCTGAGCATATACCTATTATATAGAAAAATCAAGAGGAAAAATATGGGTTTTTTGCATATTTTTGGTAGGTAAAGATAGATTTATCGCAAACTTTACATCAAAAGAGCAGACCACAGCCCCGAAAATAAATCCTACGACGAGACAGGTTTGAATACATCAGCAGCAGCATTACCATTAAAACCAAATGTAGCAGCGCCTACACAAACAAACATTTTCTTAAACACATATGATATTGTTAGATATTCACAAGTTCACACATATATTCTCTAATCGTCATTAAACACATTAATTGAGCCAGAAATGACGATTACTGCACATAAAACACCCAGAATATTGTTCTGATACAACATTCCATACCACCTTTCTTTGTATTGAAATTGATTTTCAATACATTGTTAAAAAAAATTGACCACTTTTTACTTGTTTTTCATCTGTTTCTTAGCTGCTCATTCCTTCTTGAAAATGGTTTTCATCATATAAGTAAAATTTTTTACTTTTGACACTTCTCGCATGTACCAAATATCTCTAATACATGTCTTGCAGGGATAAAATTATGCTCACTAGCCATATTTTCTTGTATTATTTCTATTGTTGGGTTGGTCACTTCAATGCAATCGCCACATCGAACACATATCAGATGATCGTGGTGTTCGTGTCCATACTTATGTTCGTAGCGCATTATTCCTTCACCAAAATCTATTTCTTCGCATAAACCGCATTCTCTGAGCATTTTCATTGTTCTATATACCGTGGTGTACCCTATCGCTTTATCCTTCTCTTTAACTGATGTATGTAACTCTTCTATTGATATATGTTCTTCAATACCCAAAAATGTCTTCAGGATAAGTTCTCTTTGCGGTGTTCTCCGCAAACCCTTTTTAGCTATGTATTCATTAAATATTTCGAACTCTTTTTCCATGGCTTCGGTGCCTTCGGCACTTTTACTTTCCTGCTATCAACATCACTAACCTTGAGCCTAAACAATAAAAGCATCGAAGGTGCCTTCGGCACTTTTACTTTCCTGCTATCAACATCATTAACCTTGAGCCTAAACAATAAAAGCATCGAAGGTGCCTTCGGCACTTTTAC